>VXNG01000038.1 GCA_009840695.1 Acidimicrobiaceae bacterium | reverse complement strand
CTTCCACGAGTGGATCGGCGACGGATGGGCGCTGCTGTTCTCCCACCCGAAGGATTTCACCCCGGTCTGCACCACTGAGCTGGGCGCGGTGGCCGGCCTGAAGTCGGAGTTCGCGGCCCGCAACTGCAAGATCATCGGCATCAGCGTCGACGGCGTGAGCGACCACGTCGGCTGGTCGGCCGACATCGAGAAGGCCACCGGCAACGCGGTCAACTACCCGCTGATCGGCGACCCCGGGCTCAACGTGGTGAAGCTCTACGACATGCTCCCGGCCGACGCCGGCGACACGTCCGAGGGACGCACCGCGGCCGACAACGCCACCGCCCGCTCGGTGTTCATCATCGGCCCCGACAAGAAGATCAAGGCCACCCTCACCTACCCGATGACCACCGGCCGCAACTTCGCCGAGATCCTGCGGCTGCTCGACTCAGTGCAGCTCACCGCTCAGGAGCAGGTGGCCACACCGGCCAACTGGAACCAGGGCGAGGACGTGATCATCGTCCCCGCAGTCTCCAACGAGGCTGCCGCCGAGAAGTACCCCGACGGCTGGGAGGCTCCCCTTCCCTACCTGCGGGTAATTCCGCAGCCCGGCAGCTGAGCCCCTCGCCCCTGCTGGCCGGCAGGGGTAGAAAGTGACTGTGACACCGACGATCGTCGAGATCGTCGCGGCGCCGCTGCGACGCCCCGAGGTGCTGGGCCGACCGCAGGCCGCCACCGCCTCCTGGGATCCGTGGGGGCTGATGCACCCGCTGTCGAACGATCGGGCCTTCGCCGGGCAGGCCGGGCGCTTCGCACCCCCGTGGGGCGAGGTGGTGTGCGTGGCCACCGCCTCCGACGGCACGTTCGGCGTGGGCATGACCAGCCAGGCCGGCCCGATCGTGCCCGTCATCAACGACTTCTTCGCCCCCATGCTGGCCGGCGAGCCCGCGCTGGCCACCGAGAAGCTGTGGAACATGATGATGCGCAGCGCCAACAGCACCATCGGCGCATCCGGTCTCGCCTCGTTCGCGGTGAGCGCGGTGGACCTGGCCCTGTGGGACCTGAAGGGCAAGATCCTGGACGTTCCCGCATACGCACTTGTCGGCGGCCCGGCCCGGGACCGGACCCGCTGCTACGCCACCGGCAACGACCTCGACGACCTGCGGGACCGGGGCTTCGACGCCTTCAAGCTGGCCTGCGGTGCAGGCTCGGGAGCGGCCACCGCCGGCATCACCGAGACCGAGCGTCTGGTGGCCGATGCCCGCGCCGAACTGGGACCGGACGCCGACATCATGCTCGACTGCTGGCCGGTGCTCGACGCGTCCTACGCGGTGCGGCTGGGCGAGGCGATGCAGCCCTACCGCCTCACGTGGATCGAGGACTACGCCCAGCCCGACGACTGGCCCGGCTATGCCGACGTTCGCCGGCGCCTGCCCTCGCAGATGCTGGCCGCCGGTGAGCGCTGGTACACCGACCGCGCCTTTGCTCACGCCGCCGCGCAGCGCCTCGTCGACGTGGTCCAGCCGGACATCCAGTGGGTGGGAGGCGCCACCGCTGTTCTCAGGATCGCGGCCGTTGCGGCCGCGGCCGGCATCGAGTTGGCCCTCCACGGCGGCTGCAACGACTCCTACGGCCAGCACCTCTGCCACGGGCTGCCCGGCAATCGCTGGGCGGAGATGTTCGTGGGCTGCGGGCCCGGAGAGTCGCTGATGGGTGCGTGGCGTTCGACACCCGGGATGGCCATCCCCGCCGACGGCTGGCTGGTCCCCAGCGACGCGCCAGGCTTCGGCATCGACCTGACCCGCGACCAGCTGGACGCCGCGATCTCCTGACCTCGAGCGGGTGGATCAGGCCTCGTGTACGGGGACGATTCCCAGTTGCTGCATCATCGAGAGCCGGTCGCCGACACCCCAGTGATCAACTATCCGACCGTCGGCGAACCGGAGGATGTGGATGCCCGGCCACTCGGCACCCCGTCCGGTGGGCGCGAACCCGAGGTACTCGCCTCTCATCGTGCCCCGCCCGGTCGTTCGATGGATGACCAGATCATCGATGGCCCACTCGTCCTCGATGACGTACTGGATGTCGGGAAAGGCGAGGTGCAGGTTCGCCACCGACTCCTTGACTCCGTCCCGGCCCCGGGACTGGAGTCCGGGCGGAGCGCCGTGATCAACCACATCGGCCGCGAACAACTCGTCGGCGACTGAGAGATTCCCGGTGTTGAACAGTTCGTCCATCACCCGGCGGGCCAGTACGAGGTTGTCGGGCTCACTCATCAGATCGGGCTCGCTCATCAGGATTGGCGGCCGCTCACGGGCGGAGCGTACCATCGCCATTACCGCGCCCCGGGAGGCGATAGCGCTCGTTCGGTCTAGATGCTGGCTGTTGTACTCTCCCTCTCGGCCGCGATCCTCTTCGCGTTGAACGCCATCGCCCTGCGCCGGGCCACGGCCCAGGGCCCTCCCCTGGCGGGCCTGCTCGTCTCGGCGGTGGTGAGCCTCCCGATAATCGCCGTGATCGTGCTGGCCGGCGGCGAGTACCGCCACTACTCCGAGATCGGGTCGGCGGCAGGTCTGTTCGCACTGGCCGGGTTGGCCGAGTTCGTCATCGGCGGCGGGCTCTTCTACACCGCCATCAGCCTGATCGGCAGCTCCCGAACGAGTGTCGTGGTGGGGACCTACCCGGTCTTCTCGCTGGTGCTGGCGGCGTCGGTCCTGGGCGAACAGATCGGTCTGCTCATGGCGGTCGGAGCCTTGCTGGTGATCTCGGGTCCGATCGTGCTCGCCCGGGGGGAAGCCAGGAGCGCGCTCGCTTCCGAACCGCAGTCCGGGACCTCGCGCGGCATCCTGCTGGCCCTAGGCTCGGCGGCCTGCTGGGGCCTGGCTCCGATCTTCATCAAGTCGGCCCTGGACCGGGCTCCCTTCCCACTGCTCGGCAACCTCATCACCTACGTCACGTCCCTGGCGGTCATGGGAGCGCTGTTCGTCGAGCCCCGATTCCGGCGATCGGTGATGTCGCTGTCGAGGCCGGCCGTCAGATGGTATGTGATCGCCGCCACCATCGGAGCTGTCGCCCAAGTCCTGCACTTCCTGGCCCTCGGGGAGGGCGATGTCTCCGTGGTGGTCCTGCTGATCCAGACTCAGATGGTCTTCATCATCCTGCTGACCATGCTGTTCAACCGCACACTGGAGACGGTCCGGCCTCACGTCATCGTCGGGGCGACCCTCGTCGTCGTAGGGGCTGGACTGATCACCTACCACGGCGCCGGCTGACGCCACCTCCCGTCCTCAACCGGCCGCTCAGACGAAGGCGACGCCCAGTTCCTCCTTGAGCATGCGGCGATAGGCGATGGCACCCGCGTCGGCCACCTTGACGTGAAGCTCCTCCGTCAAGTCCACGGGAACCATGTGAGGCCGCTGGCTCTCGATGATGTCCTTGTCCTGGGGCAGCAGCAGGTCGAGGAAGTCGATGAACTCCTGATCGGGAGTGTCGAGAGAGTGGTTGCGCGACTCGTAGCGCCACAGCGCGCAGCGATGCTCGTCGATCGGATGATGAAGGCCCCAGATCGTGGTGGTGCCCCGTTCGCCCGTGAAGATCAGTGTGAACGTGTAGGGCATCTCCACCCGGATCTCGTGACTGACGGTTTCAACGCCGTCGGCGAACGTCTCCGGACCGACCGACCGCTTGGTGTAGCGCATGAAGACGACACCGTCGACGATCTCGACGTCATAGGGCTCGATCACCGTGTCGCCGGGGGACCCCAGCAACCCGGGGTGCACGAAGTCCAGATGGGCCAGGTCCAGCGCGTTCTCCGCGAACCGGGCCGCCCCTGCCTCCCGGATCCCGCAGAACTTGCTCCAGGTGTGGAACTCGGAATCATCCAGCCATGGGTACTCGGGCAGGGGCTTCAAGGGATCCTCCAGCGCGACCCACACCAGCCCGTACCGCTCCTCGCAGCCGTACGCGACCGCCCGAGCCCGCGGCGGGATCCGCTGAGCATCAGCCGGCTGGGACGGGATCAGCACACACGTCCCCTCGGCGTCGTATTTCCAGCCGTGGTACGGACACTGCAGGCACCCGTCGTCGGTCACCCAGCCCAACGACAGGCGCGTCCCCCGATGCACGCACAGGTCGGAGAAGCACCTCACCTTCCCGCCGGACCGGAACAGCACCAGGCCCTCACCCAGCAACGTCACCGCATACGGCGAGTCCCCCACCCATGCGGACTCGGCCACCGGATGCCAGAAACGCCTCAACGGTTTCAGATCCATACCAGCCGATGTCGCGGTCAACATGCTCGCCCTCCTGCGATCGCGGACCCCCGCGCACCTTACCGAACGACCTGCGGGCCAGGCGAGTCGCCTTCGACAACCACACCTTGCTCATGTAATGTCTGACACATTCACACCCAGAGACAAGGGGGACTCGAAAATGGGAGCTATACGCAGGTCGGGAGGTCGGTCGTGGCTGGTGACACTTGTCGCCGTCCTGGCCGCCTTCACCTTGATTGCCGCAGCCTGCGGCGATGATGAGGAGCCCGCACCCGCACCCGCGCCCGCCGCGCCCGCGGTCGACACCGCAGCCCTGGAGGCAGCCCAAGCGGACGCCGCAGCTGCCCTAGCGGAGGCAAGCGCCGCCGCCGAGGCGGCCGCAGAAGCCGAAGCGGCTCTTGAAGCCGCTCTGGCGGAGGCAATGGCCGCGGCAGAAGGCCAGGTGGACCCGGAGGCTGTGGCTGCGCTCGAGGCACAGCTGCAGGAGGCCCAGGTCGCCGCCGAGGCGGCCGAGGCCGAGGCTATGGCGGCCGCCGAGGAGGCCCAGGCAGCCACCGCTGCAGCGGAGGCAGCCCAGGCTGAGGCAGCCCAGGCCGCGGCGACGGCCGAGGAGGCCGCCGCCGGCCCGACCGATCCATGCGGCGGCGAGAACGAGACCAGCACCGTCACCATCATGATGGACTGGCTCGCCTACTGGAGCTGGGCTGCGCTGGTAGCGGCCGACGACCAGGGCTACTACGCCGAGGAAGGCCTCAAGGTGGACATCATCGCTCCGCCGTCGGCCGCTGAGCCGCTGAAGATGCTGGCGGCCGACCAGGTCGACTTCGCCATCAACTACGTGCCGGCGCTGTTCACCGCCCGGGCCGCGGGCATCGACGTCAAGGCAGTGGCCGCCCACCAGCGGAACCTGTCGGCCAGCCTGTTCTGGCTGCCCGACGCCGGCATCGAGGGCCCCCAGGACTTCCGGGGCAAGACCATCGGCGCCACGGCCAAACTCGACGAGAACGCCTACCTCGACACCCTGCTCGAGCGCGAGGGCATGACCCGCGACGACATCACCATCGTCGACCCGGGCTTCTCGTGGGCTCCGCTGCTGCTGGAAGGCTCGATCGACGTCGCCTACGGCGTGGCTCCGAGCCCGGCGTCCATGAAGGGCATCGGCGGCCCGTTCGACCTGGTGCGCCTCGAGTACAGGGACTACGGAGTGCCCAACTATCCGTGGCTGCTGTTCGTGTCGAGCGACGCTTTCCTCGACGCCAACCCGGCAGCAACATGCCGGTTCCTGCGGGCCACCGATCGGGGCATCGCCTACGCCTACAGCGACGACGCCACCACTGAGGCCATGGCCAACATGCTCCACGGCATCAACGACGGCTTCGCGGTGCAGACCAACATCGACCACTCCGGTTTGATGAGAGCCGACTTCTTCGACGAGAACGGCCAGTGGGGCAAGCTGGTCGAGGCCGACTGGGAGGCCGGTCGGGCGTGGCTCGTCGAGCGCGGGCTGCTCGAGGCGGACAGCACCGTTCAGGTGTCGGACGTGATGACCAACGAGCACATCACCAAGGCGCTCACTGCCCAGGAGTAGGGGACCTCAATACCGCGGGCTCTCGAGAGTCCGGCAGTGGCTGACGAGGGTTCAGCCAGTTCAGGGCGCGGCCGCCGGATCGGTGGCCGCGTCCTGGACGCGCTGCCCGCGGTGGGCGCGGGCGTGCTGGCCCTGGCTGTCTGGGAGCTGTTCGTCCCGATAACCGGCGTCAAGCCCTACCTGCTGCCTCCCGCCCACAGCGTCGTCGCCGAGGCCATCACCGACGCCACCGACCGGTTCCTGCCCGCCTCCTGGATCACTCTCCAGGAGGTGCTCATCGGCTTCGTCATCGGCTGCGGGCTGGGGATCCTCCTCGGCATCCTCCTCTCGATCAGCCGGCCGGTAGAGCGAGCGGTGATGCCCGTCATCGCGGGCGTGCGGGCCATGCCCGCTCTGGTGGTGGCCCCGCTCTTCGTAATCTGGTACGGGTTCACGCTCACGCCGAAGGTCCTGGTAGCCGCGTTCGTCTGCTTCTTCCCGGCCCTGGTCAACACCACCGCCGGCCTGACCATCACCCCCGAAGCGGAGCGCCAGCTGTTCAAGTCGCTGGGCGCGGGCCCGGTCCAGATGTACACGAAGCTCAGGCTGCCGGCCGCGCTGCCCTACATCTTCATCGGCGCCAAGAATGCGGTGGTCCTCTCGGTCATCGGGGCGATCGTGGGCGAATGGGTTGGCGGCGGCGGTGGGATCGGGCGGATGATGATCGACTCGGTCACGTCCAACCGAACCGAGCGGCTGATGGCCGCCGTGGCCTACAGCGCAGCCATGGCTATCAGCCTGTTCCTGGTGGTGTCGGCCCTCGAGCGGTTGACGCTGCGGTGGTACTTCCTGTCGCGGGGCGCGCGCTCGGGTGCCAACGCGGCAGCGAGGGGGTAGGCGGTGTCGAGAGCACGGATCGGCAACCTGGTGCGCACCGTCGGCGGACCGCTGCTCGCGCTGACCGTGCTGTTCGTGGCCTACGAGCTCTGGCGGCGGATCTCCGGCCAGCCCACCTTCCTCGTGCCGGACACGCCCGACGTGATCGTCGCTGCGTTCACAGATGTCCAGACGCTCTGGCCGGCGGCATGGGTGACACTCAAAGAGGCGATCTACGGGCTGCTGCTGGCAACTGCAGTCGGATGGACCCTCGGGGTGGTGGCGCAGGAATCGAAGATCCTCGAGAAGGCCGTGATGCCCTATGCGGTGGTGTCGCAAGCAATCCCCACGCTGGCCATCGCTCCCCTGCTGATCCTGTGGTTCGGCTTCACCCTCCTTCCGAAGATCCTCGTGGCCGCGCTGCTCTGCTTCTTCCCGATACTCATCAACACCCACGCTGGGATGCGATCACTCGAGTCCGAGTACCTCGACCTGATGTACTCCCTGGAGGCCGGCCGCTGGCAGACGCTGTTCAAGGTCCGGCTCCCCGCCGCGGTGCCGTTCATGTTCGCCGGCTTGAAGAACGGCTGCGTTCTGGCCGTGGTGGGCGCCCTCGTAGCCGAGTGGGTCGGCGCCCATGAAGGCATGGGCCCGCTGATCATCCGATCCCTGGGTGTCTTCAAGACCACCATCGTCTTTGCGGCCATCCTGTACCTGTCGTTCATGTCCATCGCGCTGTTCTGGGTTGTCAGCGCGATAGAGCGACTCGTCCTGCGCATCCTCTACGGGCGCCAGTCGATATCGACTGCCGCCTGACCCGGCCCCGTGCGGTTCGGTTTCGGTTTCGTCCCGGTGCCGGGGCAAGTGCGGCGCGTCGCGCCGATGCTGGAACGGCTCGGTTTCGACAGCCTTGCCGTCACCGACCACCCCGCCGGCGCCACCGAGCACTTCAGCCAGATGATGCTGGCCGCTGAGCTCACCGAACACATCGAGATCGGAGGCGGGGTCACGGTCGCGCCCCTCCGGCATGCCGCGGTCACTGCATCCGGCCACAACACGCTGCAGTTCGAGTCCGGGGGCCGGGCGTTCTGCGGTATCGGCCGCGGCGACGCCGGCGTGTTCACGCTGGGTCGCAAGCCCCAATCGATGGCGGAGTTCGATACGTACCTGTCCGATCTGCGCGGCTTCCTTCACGGCGGCCTCCGATGGTCACGGGACCTCGACCTGCCGCCGGTGCCCCTCGACGTGGCGGTCAGCGGCCCCCGGATGTGCGACCTGGCCGGCCGCCACGCCGACCGGATCACCCTCGCCGTGGGCGCCGATCCCGCAGTGGTCGGCGACTGGCTGCGCCGAGCCCGCGACTCGGTCGAACGAACCGGACGCGACCCCGACAGCGTCGAGTACGGCGCCTACACCCCCTGCGTGCTGGCCGACGACGTCGAGACAGCCGTGGTGGGCGCCCGTCACATCACCGCGGTCTTCGCCCGCTTCTCGGCCATGCGGGGCCAGCGCAGCCCCCGATCGATACCGCCCATGCTGGAGAGGACCGCCGAAGCGATCGACCGGGTCATCGGGCACGCGCCCGACCTCGCCCTCGACGTCTCCGACGTCGTCACGTCCGAGTTCGTGCACTGGTTCGCCATCGCAGGAGGGCCCCCGCATGCCGTCGAGCGGTTCCAGGCCCTGGCGGACCTGGGGCTCGACCATGTGCAGCTGGTGTCAGGCCTGCACGAACTCGCCGCCGAGGTCGCCGACCGCCACCTCGAGCTCGTCGGCACTGCAGTGATTCCCGCCGTCAGGCAGGCGGCCTCATGACCAGGGCACCAGGAGCGGAGACCGATGCCCGGTCGCAGCTGGCGCCGCTGCGCCGGTACTGGCATCCCGTTGAGGACAGCGCGGCCGTGGGGGAGGAACCCGTTGCGGTGACCCTCCTCGAGGAGGACCTGGTGGTGTTCCGCTCGCAGGGTCGGATCCACACCGACGGCTGGCGCGCCGAGGACCGGTACGGCCTGGTGTGGGTGGCGTTGGAGGACCCGGTCGCCGACATCGCACCCTTCCCGGAGTACGCCGACGGCAACTACCGGAGCTACCTCTCGGTCACATCCAGCTGGAACGCCAGCGCAGGCCGGTTCACCGAGAACGGTCTGGACGTCACGCACTTCGCCTGGGTGCACCCCGGCACCCTCGGCGACCGTGATGACGCCGAGTGCCCGACCATCAACATCGAAGTGACCGGCTACGGCTTCGACTACGCCTACAGCCGCGAGTCGCTGGAGTCGCCCTTCGCCACCGGCGGCCAGACCATCCACAGCCGGACCATGCACCACATCCCCTTCACCCGGCGCCGGGTCCTCACCTCGGATGCCGGCCACTCCGTGCAGTACGTGACCGCCTCGCCGACACGGGCCCACCAGTGCAAGATCTGGATGATCGAGTCACGCGATCACCACCTCACCGATCCGATCGAGCCCTACATCGACTTCTCCCGCCAGCTGCTGGAGCAGGACCGTCAGATCGTGGAGAGCCAGCGTCCGGAGATGCTGCCCATCGACCTCACCGAGGAGCTGCACCTGCGGGGCCCGGACCAGGTAGCCCTCACGTACCGGCGGCTGCTGGCGGACGCGGGAGTCGCCGATGTCTGAAATCGACCTCGCACCGCTGCGTCCCTACTGGTACCCGGTCGCCCCCTCGAGCGAGATCGAGTCCGAGCCCGCGGCCGTCACCATCCTCGACGAGCAGGTGGTGGTCTACCGCTCACCCGGCGGCGTCCACGCCCTAGAGGACCTGTGCCTGCACCGCGGGTCCCGGCTGTCGCTCGGAACCGTGCGAGACGGATGCATCGTGTGCCCCCACCGGGGCTGGACCTACGGGCCCGACGGTCGATGCGTCGACATACCGTCGCTGCGGGCCGGACAGGACGTGCCTTCGGAAATCTCGATTCGCTCGTACGACGCGTGCGAGCAGTTCGGCATGGTGTGGGTGTCGCTGGAGGAGCCCCGGCTACCCGTTCCCGAGTTCCCCGAGTACGACGACGGTGACTACCACGTGTTCCTCGCGGCACGATGGGACTGGAGCGCAAGCGCAGGCCGGCTGGTCGAGAACAGCCTCGACATCGGCCACCTGCCCTGGGTCCACGGCGGGATGCTCGGCGATCGCGACAACCCGGGCGCCATCGAGCCCTACAACTTCACCGATCAGCCCTACTCCAGCGACTACCGCAACGCCGGCTTCACGTTCGAGTGGGACTGGCAGGAGGTGGACCGCAGCCAGTACGGCCACCCCGGCGAGCGGCTCCACTACAAGTCCCGGCTGTACATGCCGTACACGCGGCGCAACACGATGTACGCACCCAAGGGCAACCTCACGCTCTACCAGCCGACGCTGCCGGCGTCGGCCAGCAGGGTCGTGTTCTGGTACTTCATGGCCCGCAACCACTCCCTCGACGTTCCGGACTCCCACTTCGGGAGATTCAGCGCCGAGCTTCTGTCACACGACCAGACAATCGTGGAGAACCAGAGGCCCACGACACTGCCGGTAGACCTCGCCGAGGAGGTGCACCTTCGGGCCGCGGACGCCGTGAGCCTCCGCTATCGACGAGCACTGGCTGCCATCGGTGCGAGCCACGCCTGACCGTATGGGCGCACCTCACACCACCGGCGATCCGGCCTAGGCGGCCGCGATGGGATCGGGCTCGGGCTCGGCGCGGCTTCTGGCCTGGATTCTCCTGGCCATCACCACCTACGGATTCGATCTCATCTGCATCACCGCGCTGATGCCAACCGTGCGCGACGACTTGGGCGGTGATGAGCTCTACGGAGCGGTGTTCAGCGTGTTCATGCTGGGCAGCATCGTGAGCCTCGTAGTCGCCGGCCACCTCTCGGACCGGCTCGGTCCGGTCTATCCCGGAGCCATCGCGCCGGCGTTGCTGGCCGCCGGGCTCCTCGGCGTAGCCCTGGCGCCGAGCATGGAGATGGTGGTGCTGTCTCGGGCGCTCTCGGGTCTCGGGGGCGGGGGCATCCTCTCCACCGCGTACGTCGCCGCCGGGCGCGGGTTCCCGCCGGAGATGAGGCCTCGGCTCTTCGCCATCATCGGCAGCGGCTGGACGATCCCGTCGCTGATCGGTCCGTGGGCCGCTGACGCGGTCGAGGCTGCCTGGGGCTGGCGGTGGATGTTCGTGCTGCTGGTCCCATGGGCCCTGATGGCGGCACTACTGGCCGTGCCCGTCGTCTCCCGCCTCACCAGGCCCGAGACCCATCCCGGCCCGCTGCGCAACGTTGGACCGGCCGTCGTGCTGGCGGCCAGCGCCTCCCTCGTGCTGCTCGGCTCCGGCCCCTCCGCCGACCCCATCGGCTCGTGGCGCTACCTGCTGGTGGTACCGTGCGCAGTCGTCGGCTTCGTGGCCCTGCGCCGCCTGCTGCCCGACGGCACCCTCTCCGCTCGTCCGGGGCTGCCCGCCGCAGTGGCTTCCCGCGGCCTGCTGGCAATGGCGTTCATGACCACGAACGCGTTCCTGCCCCTCGCGCTGGTGGAGTTTCTGGACGCCAGCGTGGCCGGAGCCGGGATCGTACTCACCGTTGCGGCGGTCTCCTGGACAGCGGGCGCCTTCCTTCAGGCCCACCTGAGCCGGGCCTGGACGCCGCGGGGCACCGCCCGGCTAGGGCTGGTTGTCGTCTGTGTCGGAATCATCACCAGTGCGGCCGTGATCCGTTCTGAACTACCGATCCTCGTCGCCTACGGCACCTGGGCCTTCAGCAGCATCGGCATGGGCCTCACCTACAACACGCTCTCCGTCTACGCCCTGGATGTCGCGCCCGCCGGAGGCGAGGGCCGCACCGCCGCGTCGCTGCAACTGGCCGATCCCATCGGCGCCGCGGTCGGCACAGGCATCGGCGGCGTGGTCGTGGCCACCAGCCTCGGCTTCCCGGGCTTCTGGGCGATAATGGCGGCAGTTACCGTCGTCGGCTTCGCAGCCGCCTCTGGGTTGGCTCAGACGGCGACGTCGAGTTCGGCGACTGTGTCGGGGATGTGATCCAGCCGGTAGAGGTTCTTGGCGTTCGTGTGGAGCATCTTCTTCACTTCGTCGGCGGGAATGCCCCGGAAGAATCGCTCGATGTTGATGCGGGAGTTGGGCCAGTCCGTGACCGAGTGGGGGTAGTCGGTCGACCACATGATGTTGTCGATGTTGAGGTGGTGGCGCAGATCCAGGCCTACCTTGTCCTTGAGGAAGGTCGAGTAGAAGTTCCGGTGGAAGGTCTCGCTCGGCATCCGCTGCATCCGGTCGACCGCGCCCGTGAACCACCGGTAGCGCAGGAAGATGTCGTCGCACTGCTCGAGCACGCCGGGGATCCAACCGATGCCGGCCTCCACCAGGAGGACCTTCAGCCGCGGGAACTTCTCGAACAGCCCCGAGAACAGGAACTCGGTGCAGACGGGGATCGTCTCCGTGCCGGCGACCTTCTCGGCGGCCAGCGCGAGGAAGGCGGGCTTGGTGACATCGGTCCCACCCGTCCACTCGCGGTTGGGGTTGGGCCTCACAAAGCTCCCGATATGGATGCCGACGGGAACGTCCGCCTCCTGCGCCATCGCCCAGAAGCGGTCGTCATCGGGCTGGGGGTCGAAGTCGCCGTTGGGCATTCGGGAAATGACTACACCCCGATGGCCGCTGTCGACGGCCCAGGTCAGCTCGGCCAGCGCGTCGTCGACGCCGGTGGTAGGTATCACGGCTTGGGGGATGACGCGCCCTCCGGTCTGCCTGCCGAAGTCGAGGACCCACTCGTTGTAGGTGCGAACGCAGAACTTCTGCAGTTCGGGCTCGTCACCGTAGGTCTTGGCGCCCCGGAGGGTGACGCCCGGGTACACGACAGCGGCATATATGCCGTCGATGTCCATGTCCTGGACACGGGCCTTGGGCTCCCACGATCCGCGACGGAGCTCGTCGTAGGTCTTGCCCTCCTGGTCGTACTCCAGCCAGTTCCGTCCCGCAGCCGCATACAGCGAAACCGGCTCGGTGGAGGCGCCCTCGTTGTATGACCACGAGTCTCCGTTGTCACCCCTAATGACCTTGGGAACGCGATCCTTGAGTCGAGCTGGAGCGTTGGCCACCCATAGGTCCGGAGGCTCGTTCACATGAGCATCGGAGTCAATGATCGGATAGTCGATTTCTTGGACGCCTGAGAAGATTCTGGTCATACACACAGCCTGTCGCTAATCGAACCGTTAGTCAAGTCACATGCGTTAGACTTGATTTCATCCCATTTCGTCAGTAAGTGAACCTTCTTCGTAAATTGCTTCCCGGACTTCACCCTTTAGTTCGTTGAACTCCGGCGAGGTGTCAATCGTTCTATCGCGAGGGCGGGGCAGATCTATATCCAACTCAAGCTTGATGGTGCCGGGTCGTGCGCTCATCACCAGCACGCGATCCGAGAGAAAGATCGCTTCCTCAATATCATGAGTAATGAACACGACCGTTCGATGGTCTCGTTCCCAGACCTGTAGCAGCCACTCCTGCATTCCGGCGCGAGTGAGCGCATCAAGGGCTCCGAAGGGCTCGTCGAGCAAGAGAATGTCTTTGGGGCAAAGAAGGGTGCGCATCAGCGCGGCCCGCTGACGCATACCACCGGACAACTGACCCGGATACTTGGAAGCGAATTGACCGAGATCGAACCGGTTGAGGATCTCCTGGGCCTTCTCGCGGCACTCCCGGCGCGGCGTGCCCAGTATCTCAATGCCCAGCGCCACGTTGTCGACGATCTTGCGCCAGGGCAGCAGCAAGTCCCTTTGGAACATGTAGACCGAGTACTTGCGCCGGTCCTCGACTTCCTCGCCGTCGACGAGAATGCGGCCCGTTGTCGGTTCGAGGAGACCGGCGAGCATGTTGAGGACGGTCGTCTTGCCGCATCCGCTCGGCCCCACGATCGTCATGAACTCGCGGTTGTTCACCTTGAACGAGGTATCGGCCACTGCGTGGACAGACTCCTCGTTCGAGCCGAAAGTCATCGACACATTCTGGAGTTCGATACGGTGCTGGCGCTGCTCTAGTTGCTGTGTGGAGTCGATGATCCTCTCCTCCCCTGAGGCCGCCAGAGCGGCACGCGAGCCGCCCGCGGGAGCCAGCTTCGACCGGGAGCCGGCCGCATCGGCGCACTATAGTAGGCCTATGCAGACGCAGACACAGCCGGACTCGCTGCGGGTCGTCTACACCGGCGGCGAGCACGATCCGAGGACCGAAATACCCCCCCTGGGCTTCAAGGACTACTGGTACCCAGTGATTCCCGTCAAGAAGATCAGGAAGCGCAAGCCCGCCCGGGTGAGACTCCTGGGCACCGATCTCTGCATCTTCCGGGGCAAGTCGGGTCCTGCTGTCATTTCAAATGTGTGCCCCCATCGCGGGGTGAGTCTGTCGGACGGCGACTGCCACTTTGCCGGCACCGTTTCCTGCCCGTATCACGGCTGGACATTCGACGAGGACGGCGTCGTCGTCGGCATCCTGTCGGAGGGCCCGGACTCGCCGGCAGCCGGGCGTGCTCAGGTGCGGACCTATCCGACGGCCATCATCAGAGGGCAGGTCTTTGCCTGGATGGGCGATGGTCCCCCGACGAACCCCGAAGACGACCTCCCGCCGGAGTTCTTCGACGAGTCCTGCATCTCGCTGACGAACCGCAGGACCTGGAAGACCAACTGGCGCCAGGCTCTGGAGAACATGAACGACAATCATGTCTTCTATACCCATATCAACAGTGTCCAGGTGCTGCTGAGACCTGTGCCGAAGATCTCATTCAAAGGCGCAAAGCCCATGATCACCGGCAGCGGGATCACCCTGTCCCACTACAGCGACGACACGCTCAACACCCGGCCCTACCAGGAGGAGTATCCCGGCTTGGGGAAATGGCCCAAGCACAGGTATCGCCTCAGTTGGACCTGGTTGTTCAAGCATCCGCCCCTGAACTGGATCCCGAACCTCTCCAAGGGCAGGTACCAGACGTCCTCCGATGCTGCGAAATTCAACACCGGCACGGAAGCCTTCGAGCGCGAGTGGAACCAAGGTCCGAACATGCCGGGCATGATGCGCATCAACATGGGCGACCTGCTGTTCACGAGGTGGTGCGTGCCGGTCGAGGACAGGCTCACCCGCCTCTACTACTTCTACACGATCCGTCCACGCCACAAGCTCTCCGAGCTGTGGATCCGAGCCGTCAAGCACCCCTTCATCTACAAGCTCCTGCACGACCGCAATCTCGGCCAGCAGGACGGCGACATTCTCCAGAATGCCCGGTACGACATGCCCGAACGCATGACCGCGTTCGATATCGAGACGCTGGCATGGCGGCGCCTGGCCATCCTGTCGAGCCGCTACGGCGGCCGCCACGACCTCATCCCCCAGGAGCGGATCGACCGTATCAACGGCGTCTCGAGAGATCCCGAGGCCTCCTCAGACACTGTGCCTGAGGTGCCCGCGGGAGCGCCTTCAGACCAAGCCCCTAAGGACGTGCCGGTCGCGGTCGGTTGAGGCGTTGAGGCCGGGTCCCGGCTAAGCCTGCGCCCCGCCCCCTTCGAGCACCGGGCCGTAGTAGACGTTCAGCTGTTGGATGAGCCCGTCGCGCACGGTGAAGAAGTCCGACAGCCAGGACACGTTGCCGCTCTCCGAACGAGCCTGAACCTCCACGGCCACCACGTCGCCGTGCACGATCAACGGCCCGGTCTTGGGACGCAGCCTGGCACCGGCGCCGAAGAAGTTCTCCTGGTAGTAGTCCGCTATCGCCTCGGCCCCCCTCATGAACCCGGCGTTGATGCTCACTAGCTCGGCATCGTCGGCGAACAGGGCCCGCAACTGCGTCCGAGAGGCTGCCTGCACAGCATCGAAGTACCCGCGGGCCACGGCCTCCGGGGATGGATTCTCAGACATATTCAACTCCTAACTCCTCCTTGAGGAGACGTCGGTAAGCGATCGCGCCCGCGTCGGCCACCTTGATGTGCAGCTCCTCGGTCAGGTCGACAGGAACCATCTGCGGCCGCTGGCTCTCGATGACCTCTTGATCCTGGGGTAGCAGCAGGTCCAGGAAGTCGATGAACTCCTGATCGGGAACATCGAACGAATGGTTGCGCGACTCGAAGCGCCACAGGGCGCACCGGTCGCTGGTGATGGGATGGTGCAGCCCCCAGATCACGGTGGTGCCCCGGTGCCCGTCGATCTTCAGCGTGAACGTGTAGGGCAGCTCCAGGCAGGTCTCGCGGTAGATGGTCTCGTGGCCCCGGGCGAAGGTCTCGGAACCGACCGACTGCTTGCTGGACCGCATGGTGACGGATCCTTCGCCGACCTCCACGTCGTAGGGATCGATGATGGTGTCCCCGTGCGTGCCCAGCAGCCCGGGGTGCACGAAGTCAAGGTGAGCGAGGTCCAGCGCATTCTCCGCGAACCGGGCCGCTCCCGCCTCCCGGGTCCCGCAGAACTTGCTCCAGGTATGGAACTCGGGGTCGTCGAACCATGGGAACTCAGGCAGCGGCCGCACCGGATCGTCCAGGACAACCCACACCAACCCGTAGCGTTCCTCGCACCCGTACGCGATGGCCCGGGCTCTGGGCGGGATGCGCTGGGAATCAGCGGGCTGTGAGGGAATGTGCACGCAGGTGCCCTCAGCGTCGTACTTCCAGCCGTGGTAGGGACACTGCAAGCAGCCGTCGTCGGTGACCCACCCCAGCGACAGGCGCGTCCCGCGATGGACGCACAGATCAGAGAACGCCCTCACCGCGCCACCGGAACGGAACAGCACCAGGCCCTCGCCCAGCAACGTCACCGCAACCGGAGAATCGGCCACCGACGACGCCTCGGCCACCGGATGCCAGAAGCGGCGCAGGGGCGCCAGATCAACGTCCATCGCTTCTGCCAGCACCACTATCGCCCCCTCTCTCTGTTGGATCTCCGCGCTCAGACGACGACGCCGCGGTGTGCCTCCTCGTCGTAGACGAACTTCCCCTGCAGGAAGATCCTGGTCCGCTCGAAGGGGTGCACCCGGCGATCGGGCACAGGGGTGCGGTCCACGGCCCGCCCGTCCTTGAAGACCATCTCGATCTTGCTCGGCTGCTGCAGCACACTTATGTCGACCGACGGATCGCCGGCGACGACCAGCAGGTCGGCCCGCTTGCCCTCCTCGATCGACCCGATCCTGCCCCGCCAGCTCGGCAGCGTCCATGAGGCCGCAAGGGTGCCCGCCCGGATCGCCTCCAGCGGCGACATGCCCAGATGCGTGACGAAGATCTCCATCTCCCGGGCATGCCACTGCCCGAACGGCACCAGCGACAACCCGCTCTCCGAGCCGGCGATTATCTCCACTCCCATGCTGTGGGCCCGGGTGAGAATCTCGGCTGCCGCGTCGATCTCCTGCTTGAACACGTCCACCGCGCTGACCCCGACCGTGCCCTGGGCAGCGTCCACCATGTTGAACAGCAGCGTCAGGGTGGGAACCAGCGGGATCCCCCGCTCGCCGACCAGGTCAAGCCCCTCGTCGTCCATGTAAGAGGCATGGAATATCCAGTCGAACCCGGCCCGGGCTGCCAGCTTGACCGACTCGGCCGTGCGGGCATGGACCGCGCAATGCCGCTCGAGACGGTGGACCTCGTCGGCGAGGAGATCGAACTCCTCGGCCCTGAAGGCCGCCCCCGAGAGAGGCTCGTTGCTGAGCGCGGCGTCAGCCGACCCGGAGACCTTGATGAGGTCGATGCCGTCCTTCACCTGGAGCCGGACCGCCTCGAGAATCTCGTCACGGTTGCGCACCAGCGTGCCCGGCACGCCCGGCTGGAACGGGACCCAGGACGGGAACGGATCCTCCAAGCCCTGGTGGGTGGTGATCTGGCGTCCGGCCGCCGACAAGCGCGGTCCCTCGACGATGCCCGCCTCGATCGCATCCCGGAGCGCGACCGAGATCGAGTACGTCGACGCCGCCTCGCTGGCGGAGGTGACTCCGGCCCTGAGCACCTTGGCCGCGTGATAGCCCGCCAGCATCGAGCGGTACTCGACCGAGGTGTATATCCCCAGCTCCTCCTCGGACTGCGCCTCGCCGAACGACAAGTGAGTATGGGCATCCACGAGGCCGGGAAGAATGCAGCGGCCCGTACAGTCGATGACTTGGGTGCCCTCGGCCCTCCATCTTGGCGGGAGCGAGCCAGCCTTGCCGACCCAGTCGATCCGGTCGCCTATGACCGCCACCGCGCCGTCATCGACGGGGTCGGCCCCGGTCCCGTCGATGATCTTGCCGAGAAGGACGAACGCGTCAGACGTGGAGGTCATCCGGGGCTCTTATGACGGAATTCCTGCGATGGCTTCTATCTCGACCTTCATGCCCGGGATCGCCATACCGCTGATACCGATGAGGGTGCTGCATGGTCGATGATCACCGAAGAACTCCTCACGAACCGGATTGATCTTGGTCCGGTCATCCACATCAAGCAGGTAGACAATTACCTTGAGAACATCGGCGAAAGTTGCTCCCGCCGCGGTGAGGATTTCACCCATGTTGAGCAGAACCTGCCGGGTCTGTGCCGCCGGATCGTCGCCACCGATCAGGTTCCCCTCGGCATCGACGGGTCCACAACCGGAGATGAACAACAAGTCACCGAACCGCGTCGCGTCCGTGTAGTGGCTGATCGGTTCGATCAGGTGTTCGACGCGGATTTCCTCTTTCTGGGGCACTGACAAACCTCCTATGGTTCGGTAACTCGAAGTGCTGCCCTTCGGATCTTGCCTACCTCGGTGCGAGGCAGACTTTCAACATAGTCGACGATCCTCGGATACGCATGGCGGCCGACACGCTCCCGCACAGTCTGCTGCAACTCGCCCGTGAGCTCCGGCCCCGGCGAGGCGTCCGGTCGGACGACGACCACGGCCCGGACGGCGGAGCCGCGGTCCGGGTCGGGCGAAGCGACCACTGCTGCCTCAGCCACCGCCGGGTGCTCGAGGAGCACGGACTCGACCTCCATCGGCCCCACGTTGTAACCGGCGGTGACGATGATGTCGTCGTCGCGGCCGACGAACCACCAGCGGCCGTCGGCGTCGCGCCGGGCCCGGTCCTCGGTCACGAAGAGGTCGCCCTGCCAGCGTGCCTGCCAAGCCTCGTGGGCGTTGTCGTAGTCGGTGGCCAGCTGGAAATCGGGCCGCCGTATGGCGATCGCTCCCTCGGCCACACCGGCGAGCGGCTCACCGTCTGAGCCCACCAGCATCACATCGAAGCCGGGGACGCTGGTCCCCATGGCGCCCGGTACCAGCTCCATCGGCGGATCAGCCAGGTTGGCCAGGGCCATCCCGACCTCGGTCAGGCCGTAGCCGTCCCGGATCGGCGTGCCGGTGAGCCTCTGCCACGACGACACGGTGTCGGCGTCCAGCGGCTCGCCGGCGCCGGCTGCGGCCCGAAGGCTCGACGGCGAGCCGTGGCGCCCGACCGCGGTGACCAGGCTGCGGAACGCGGTGGGAGCCGCAGTTATGTACGTGGCCGACTCAGCGGTCATCACGTCGAGCCAGGCCGAGGGGTCGAAGGGTCCGGAGTAGCTGAGCAGGGGGATGCCCCTGCCCATGGGTACCAGCCCCGTCGTGTACAGCCCGTAGGCCCATCCCGGATCACTGGTGGTGAACAGGAGGTCGCCGACCCGCAGCCCCAGAGCGTGGTCGACGTAGGGAATCAGCGAAACGAACCCGGAGTGCGGGATGACGCACGCCTTGGGCTGGCCCGTGGTGCCGCTGGTGAACAGCAGCGTGGCGGCCTCTCCAGCCGCGGTGTTGACTGACGGGCCGGCGGGCTCGGCGGCCTCGATCTCGGCCCAGAAGCTCCGGTCGCCGGCTCGGATGCCTCGTCCCCGGGGTCCGGAGACCGTGATCACCCCGATGTCGGTGTCCAGTATCTCCAGGGCCTGCTGGGCCCCCGAGCGCCACTGATGGTCGACGACGAGGAGCAACGCCTGTGACGCCTGCAGCCGGTAGGCCAGAGCATCCGCTCCGAAGCCGCAGAAGAGGGGCACGTAGGTGAGACCGGAACGCCATGCGGCCAGAGCGCAGATCCAGGTCTCGATCTGCCGGGAGAGCACGGCCGCCACCCGGTCGCCCCGCCTGAGCCCGGCCTTCGCGAACATGTCCGCAGCCATGGACGCGTGGTGTGAGAGGTCGAAGTAGGTCCAGCGCTGGGACTGGCCGTCCGGGTGCCTGACCGTGATGGCTAGGCGGGAACGGTCGCCGGCATGCCGGTCACAGCACTCGCGGGCCGTGTTCAGCCCCTCGGCCGGATCCTGGTCGAGCCCGCGGACAACCTGAGCCCAGACCTGCTCGGCGGGGGGCAGCCGCGGTTCGGACATCGACCGGATGGTAGGTTCGCCGCGGCGCGGCACGCAAAGCGCCCGCACACCACACATCGAAGGCGGCGGATGGGGCTTCTAGCGGATCGGGTTGCAGTTGTGACCGGCGGCGGCGACATCGGTGCTGCCGTCGTGAGCGGGTTGCGCCAGCACGGAGCCGACGTCGCCCTCTGGGACCGCCAACCACAGGTCTTGGAGGGACTCCCCGAAGGCGTGGCCGGCCGGGTCGTCGATGTGACTTCAGATTCCGAGGTCGCGTCGGCCACGGATGCGACGATCGACGCCAAGGGCAGGATCGATGTCGTGGTGAACACCGCCGGCGTTCTCACCAGCGCGTCCGTGGCCGAGATGTCCACCGACAAGTGGAACCAGACGATCGAGGTGAACCTCAGCGGCGTGTTCCGCTGCTGCCGGGCCGTGGTCCCGCACATGATCAAGAGAGGCTCCGGATCGATCATCAACGTCTCCTCCACCGGTGGGCTCCACGGCGCCGTCGATCACGGCCACTACTGCGCCAGCAAGTTCGGTGTCATCGGATTGAGCGAGTCCCTGGCCCTGGAGGTGGGGCAGCACGGAGTACGGGTGAACTGCATCTGCCCGGGCGCGGTCTCCTCGGAGATGAACACCGCGATGCTGACCGCGATGGCGGCCAGCACCGGCAGCTCCTACGAGGACTTCGAGGAATCGATCATCAACAAGACCGCTCTTCGCCGACTGGTCCAGCCCGCCGACGTCGCCAACGCGGCGGTGTTCCTCGCATCCGACCTTTCCTCGTGCATCACCGGCGTCGCCCTGCCCGTGAGCGGTGGCCTGTCCTGACGGCCCACCGGTACGACGCCCTGCCTTGGTGGAATCCGCGACGGGAACGGCGACCGTGAGCGAAGCCGCCCTCCCCGGAATCGAGCCCGGAACCGTCGAGGATTGGTTGGTGCACCACATCGACGGGCTGAGCCCGCCTGTGGAGTTTACGCCGATCCCGGGGGGTCACTCCAACCTCACCTACCTTGTGACCGGCCGCGAACGACGGCGAGTGGTGCTGCGCCGTCCGCCCCTGGGGGAGCTGCTCCCCGGCGCTCACGACATGGCCCGGGAGTACCGGGCGATCAGCGCCCTCGGCCCGACCGAGGTTCCGGTTCCGGTGGCGCTGGGATTCTGCGACGACCACGACGTGACCGGCGCGTCCTTCTACGTCATGAGCTTCGTCGAGGGACACGTCCTGCACAACGAGCGAGTAGCCGTCGAGGTCTACGGTCCCGAGACCCGTCACCGCGTCGGCCTCTCGCTGGCCGAGACCCTCGACGCGCTTCACTCCGTGGACGTGGACGCGGCCGGCGTCGGGAACCTCGGTCGGCGCGAGGACTACGTCGGGCGACAGCTGAAGCGCTGGTTCCGTCAGTACGACGCGTCCCGAGCCATGCCGGTTCCGCTGGTGGACGAACTCTACGAGTCGCTCCTTCCCGCGAGGCCGGAACAGCAGAAGGCGTCGCTGGTACACGGGGACTACCGGCTCGGCAATTGCATCACCGACGGCGACGGCGAGATCGCGGCGATTCTCGACTGGGAGATCTGCACCCTCGGCGATCCTCTCGCCGATGTCGGCTACATGCTCGTCACCTGGGCGGAACCCGGCGACGAGCACCAGGGGATCTCCATGGCGCCCTCGATGGCCCCGGGATTCGCCACCAAAGGCGAGCTGCTAGAGCGCTACGCGTCGGCCAGCGACTTGGACCTCTCGCAGATCCGCTTCTACACAGCCTTCAACCACTGGAAGAGCGCCTGCATCAATGAGGGCGTCTATGCCCGGTACGTCAAGGGCCAGAAGCCGACCGCCGGCGTCGATGTGGACGCGATCGGGGCAGCTGTCGAAGTCCAGGCGCGGCTGGCGGCGCAGGTCCTCGATTCAACTTAATTGGGGGCTAGGCCTTGACGGCAGGCGGGTCGCCCAGCGCCGGACCAGGATCCTTGAGGATCTCCATGGTCGAGCAGTGGACTCCCCCGCCGGCCTTCAGGAACTCCCCGTAGGGCAGGACCTCGACCTCCACCCCGAGCTTGCGAACCGCGGCGATGGCCTTGTCGGCCCCCGCGTGCATGATCACATGGCCCGGCTCCAGCAGCGTCACGTTGGCCGGCGCATACTGCACCTGCTCGTCCCGCTCGATCTCGGCGATCTTGTAGCCATGGCGCACCAGCCACGACAGGGTCTCGAAGTCGATGCCACCCGGGTAGAGGAGCACCTTGTCGGTGTCCAAGGGCCCGATGATCATGTCGGGGTGAGCGCTCGCCCCGCTGCCGGGGTCGAAGTAGTCGCGTGTCGCCGTCTTGATGACAAGGTTGTGAACCTCGTCCAGCCCGGTACTGCGCTTGACCACCGGCAGCAGCTGGTCGAGACCCTCCTGATTGAAGGCCACCGACAACGCTGCCACGAACACGTCCTCGGCCAGGAAGAAGCACGGACCAGCCTCGCAGACCCCCTTACCGGTGATCGTCAGGATCGGCGGGATCCCCAGACGGGTGAAGGCCCACCAAGCCAGGTACTCGGGCCGCCCGAACGACAGCGCGCTGAACCCGAGCTTGGGGATCACTGACCCCCCGTTGAGCACGAGGAGCTCCCGGGCCGCCCACATGTACATCATCGGGCCGAAGGCGCCGACGGGCGGATCGGGAAACTCGATCCGGTGCACGATCACGCCGTTGGCTTCGAGAATCTCCTGGTACATGGCGCTCTGCTCTTGCATGAGCTTCACGTCGAGGGTGTCGTAGGGCTCCTCCCACTTGTGGAAGAAGGCCGGATCCTCCTCGAAGATCGGGTTGTACTCGTTGGACGTGATCTCGGTGAGCGCGACCTCTCGGAGCTTGCCGATCCCGTTGCCCCGGATCTCGCGGCCCCAGACCCTGCGGTACACATCGAGATAGTCGATGTTGTGCCATGTCTCGGGCTCGGGGAAGACTCCCGGTATGTAGTTCGGGATGTCCGAGAGCTTGAACCCGCCCTCAGACAGCTTCGCCTGTTGAGCCTCGATGTGGCGCAGGTACTGGCTGTCGAACTCCACCATCGTCAGGCAACCTCTCTACTGCAGCTCGGGCGGTAGGAACTCGTTGGTGAAGTACACGCTCGGATCGTTGTCCAGCGATATCAGGCCCGTCTCCAGCGCCCAATCGTGCGCCGCCTGCCACACGGTCGCATCCTGCCAGAGCGCCCTGCCCGTCCCCGGATCCTTCCAGAACTCGCGGAGGTTCTCCCCCATGGCCGCGTGGACCTCGAGCGGCAGCCACTCGTTCTCGGCGAAGATGTACGCGTTCGCCGGATCCGGGTTGTCGAGGTAGGTGTCGATTCCCTTGGCGGTGGCCCGGAGGAACCGGCACACGGTGTTGGGATTGTCGTGGGCGAAGTTCGCCTCGGTGAGAATCAGCATCCAGTAGTAGTCGGGCACCCCGTAATCGGTGTAGACGAAGTGGGCGGGGGTGTCATTGACTAGCGCCGGGAACCTGACCGCGTCGGTGAAGACCAGCTGGGCCGCGGACGCATCGATCTCGCGGTCGGCCAGCATCTGGGTCGAGGCGAAGCCGGGGTCGACGATGGTCACGTCGTCGCGGGTGAGCCCGGCGTAGGCCAGCAGCGCGTCGAAGTAGGTCTGGGTCTGCAGGTCGCTGGTGACCCCGACCGTCCTGCCTGCGAGGTCCGCGGGCTCGCTGATGCCAGTGTCAGGCCAGTACGAGGTGGTGCTCTGCAGCACCCTGAGCGTGGTGCCCACCGAGATAACCGGGATACCCGTCTCCTGGGCCAGCAGGGTCTCGGGGACGTAGCTCAGAGCGAAATGCACCGTCCCGCGAGCCGCGAACTTGACCGGCGCAGCCGCATCCGGGGCCGGCAGCAGTTCGAGGTTGATGCCCTCGTCGGCGAAATGTCCCGCGTCGATCGCAGCGGCGAACGGCCCGGTTGCGGCCCACAGGAACCAGTCCGTCATCAACTTGATGTCCTGGACCTCTGCGGGGCCGTCGCAAGGTTGGGCGGCCGCAGCCGCCGCCGCCGCCTCTGCAGCCGCCGCCTCGGCAGCCTCAGCCGCAGCCGCAACCGCCTCGGCCTCAGCCGCCGCCTCGGCAGCCTCAGCCGCGGCCGCGTCGGCAGCCGCGGCAGCCTCAGCCGCCTCGGCTTCAGCCATATCCGCTGCGTCCTGAGCAGCCTGCAGCTCCTGCTCGAGTGCGGCCACGACCTCGGGGTCCACATTGCCCTCGGCCTCCGCGGCAGCGGCCTCGGCGGCCTCGGCGGCCGCCATCGCGTCCGCTAGTGCCGCCTCCGCGTCGGCGGCTCTGTCCGCGGCATCGCTTGCCTCTGCTTCAGCCGCGGCCGCGTCGGCCATGGCCTGATCAAGGGCGGCGGTATCGACGACCGGCGCGTCGTCGGCCGAGTCGTCGCCGCAGCTGGCCGCGACGAGCGCGAGCACCACTACGAGTACCGACAGCCGTTGAATGATCGTCCTTCTCATGTCAAGCTCCCCCACGAGTTGAGTGTCCCGGCACGGTAACTCAGAAATGTCAGACAGTCAAACGGTGCGCGGCCCGCGGACAGTCGCCGTAGTCGACTTTGAAGCCGCTAGCCGGAGTGCTGTGTTAGTCGCCTTGACCGGCACTGCCACGGGCAATGAAGTGCCAGCGAATCATTCGACGCTCGATGAGCGTGACCGCGAGGTACATGAAGATGCCCATGAAGGAGAGGTAGAAAATCGCCGCGAAGACGACATCGGTCTGGAAGGCTGAGTTGGCCAAGATCATTACTGGCGCCAGTCCTTCAATAGCTCCGACGTACTCTCCGACAAAAGCTCCGATCACACTGATGACAGCCGAGTTCTTCAGGCCGGCGAAGATGTACGGCAGAGCAGCCGGAAACTTGACTCGATGCAGTACCTGCCACCGGGAGGCCGAGAGAGAGTCCAACAAGTACAGCATGTCTCGGGACACAGACTGCAATCCGGTAACGGTGGTAATGACGATCGGGAAGAAAGAGATCAAGACCACGATGATGATCTTTGGAGTCATGCCGAATCCGAACCAGATGATGAGAACAGGGGCAATGGCCAGGATCGGAACAGCCTGGGAACTGATCACCAGCGGCAGCGACGCGCGCCTCAGGGTGGCCGACTCGGATATGCCTACCCCGATGAGCAAGCCCGACACCACCGCCACGAGATAGCCGATAATCACTTCTTGGAATGTCACCCATGCATTGGGCAGGAACTGGTCAGCTGCATGAACATAGGCTGCATAGAGAATGTCATGAAGCGGCGGCAGAATATAGTCCGGCTGGTCGAAGACCACATTGAAGAGTTCCCAGAACACTATCAATGCGACAATCAACAGAATTGCTGGAAGGTAGTCGATTATGGACGAGCGCAGCTTGCGAGATGCACTATGGCCTTCGGCCTTCCGATCGATGTCTGTCATCGTTGCTCCTGCTGCCGCTATTCGTCGCCGTTCCGTGATCGGGCGACCTCTCGGAAGAGCTCCTCAAGTATCTCTTCCTTTATGACGTTGAACTCAGGAGTAGTCAGCACGCTGTGATCCCGTGGCCGACCAAGATCCACGCTCACCTCTTTGCCGATGCGGCCGGGGCGGGCTGTCATCATGAGCACGCGATCGGCCAGGAAGATCGCCTCCTCGACATCGTGGGTGATGAGTATGATCGTCGGCTTCGTCCGCTCCCAGACGCCCAGCAGCCATTCCTGCATGACCGAGCGGGTCAGAGCATCCAGCGCTCCGAACGGCTCATCGAGCAGCAATACCGGCCGGTTGCACAGCAGCGTCCTCATGAAGGCGACCCGCTGGCGCATTCCTCCTGAGAGCTGAATCGGATACTTGTCGGCGAACTGGTCCAGTTCGAACTCTCGAAGTATCTCCATCGCCCGATCGCGGGCCTCTCGACGGGGTGTGCCGAGAATCTCGAGTCCAAGTGCCACATTCTTGCGAATATCGGCCCAAGGCATGAGCAAGTCGCTCTGAAACATGTAGCCGAAGTAGGGCCGCCGATCCTCCACCGCCACGCCGTCGATGAGTATGTCCCCTCCCGTGGGCGGCATGAGTCCCGCCGTCACGTTCAGCAGCGTGCTCTTGCCGCATCCGCTGGGCCCGACAAGCGCGACGAACTCACCGGCGTTGACGGAGAAGCCGATGTCTTCAATGGCGACCATAGAGCCGCCATGCGCGCTGGAGGGGAACTCCTTGGTGATGTCCACGAACCGGAGTTCGGCAACTTGGCTGCCTCGCGACGAGTCTGAGTTCGATGAGTCTCGCTTCATGGCATCACCCGAATGCCGGCAGGACGTGCTCTCTGAAGAGCCTGGCTTGTTCCGCAATATCGAAGAGGGGATCTAGCAGCACCAGGTCCAGTCCCTGCTCCACGATGGGCGTCAGTCCGGCCACGCACGCATCGGGATCCCCGACCACCCCGCAGCGGGGCACAAGCCCCGCGTCCCCGTAGACATCGGCAGACCAGGCCGCGAACCGTTCGGTCGCCCGGTCGATCCTGCCGTCGACCACGACGTGGGCGAAGACGCGCTTGGACAGCGGGAAGGGCTCGTCCCGTCGGCCGACCCTCTCAAGATCCCGGCGCAACGCCGCCACGGCGCGGGCGAAGGTCTCGGCCGTGGAGGAGCCCCGGCCCATCCATCCGTCGCCCAGCCGGGCGGCTCGTTCCAGCGAGGCTGTTCCCTCTCCCCCGAACCAGATCGGGAGCGCCGGCTTCTGGAGCGGTTTCGGCCCTACGCCGACCCCGGCGAAACGCCAAGCCTCCCCCTCCCAGACGACCTCTCCATCCTCCCAGCACCGCCTGATCAAGCGGATCTGTTCCTCGAACAGGGCGGGCCGGTTGCGCCCCACCCCGAAGGCCGCGTCCTCTGGTCGACGATCGCCGATTCCCACGCCGAGGATCACTCGGCCACCCGAGAGGTGGTCGAGCGTGGCCGCGGCCTGAGCGAGTAGGACAGGATCGCGCCACGGCAGCACGATCACGGAGGTGCCCAGACGCACCGACGTGGTGACAGCCGCGGTGAAGCTCAGCAGCGTCAAAGCCTCCATGGACGACGGCGTGGCCAGGCCGTCTCCCACCCAAAGGCTGTGATAGTCGAGATCCTCGGCCCGCCTAGCCACCTCGACGACGCCCCCGACATCGAGCGTTTCGGTAGTTGCCAGCGTCTGCGGGACCGCCAGGCCGAAGCGGATCATGCGACTACCGCAGGATCAGGCATCAGGCAAAGGAGATTCCGTGGCGCTTGAGCATCCGGCGATACTCGATGGAGCCCGCGTCCGCGACCTTCACGTGCAGCTCTTCGGAGAGATCGGTGGGCACCATCTCGGGTCTCTGGGTGACGATTACCCGGCGATCCTGGCTCTCCAGCAGGTCATTGAACGCGATGTACCTGTCGTCGGGCTCGTCACGGTCATAGTCCCGCGACTCGAAGAGCCAGAAGCCGCACTCATCGCTCCGGATGGGATTGGTGGCAAAGAACAACGCGACCCTGCCACGCTTCGAGAAGATGCGCACAGTGAAGACGAATGGAAAGTCCACCCTGGTCTCGTGACGGATCCGGTCGCCCTCTTCCGCGAAAGTCTCGGCGGCGGGCGGCAGCTCCTTGTAGAACATCGTCCACACGCCACCGTCATCGACCCGCGTCTCGTACGGCCTGATCACCGACGAGTTGGGGTCGTCCGGGTCACCGAGCAGACCGGGGTGCGCAAAATCCAGGTGGGCAATGTCGAGCGAGTTCTCACAGAGCCTTCCCGGACTGGCGTCCCAGCCTCCGTAGTACTTCGACCAGGTATGGAACTCTGGATCCTCATACTCGGGATACTCGGGGATGGGCAGCTTGGGTTCATCCATCGCAACCCACACCAGCCCGTATCTCTCTTCAGCACGGTATGCGATGGCTCGTGCCCGAGACGGAATGTGTTGGGCATCTCGCGGTTGTGACGGAATATAGACGCACTTGCCTGCCGTGTTATACACCCATCCGTGGTACGGGCACTGAAGGCAGCCGTCGCCCGTCACCCAGCCAAGCGACAGGCGCGTGCCGCGATGAACACAGATGTCAGAGAAGGCATGAACCCGGCCTTCTGACCTGAACAACACCAGATCCTCACCCAACAGTGTCACACCGATGGGCTTGTCCTTCACATCATCGGATGCTGCACATGGGTGCCAATAGCATCGGACAGGGGTCAGGTCAGGTGCGGCTACTGCAGGGGCAACGGCAGTCACTGATGCGCCTCCTTAGGTTCCGACATGAACTCATCGAACTCGGCTTGATTGGTTGGATGGAGCCATACTTCAGAGAACTTCCCATCACGAAAGTGATAGATACCGATCTGATTCCAGTCAAAGCGGCGACCGTTTCGTACGGCATGCTCGTGGTAGAGGATTATGCCGTGCTCATCGTTGCCGAGGATGTCGTGAATCTCTACCTGGAAGGTTCCATCGGTCAAGTCGTCAATCTTGTTCATCATGGTCATGATCTCATCACGACCTCGATAGCTGCCAGCGACCGGGCTGGCTCCGTCATAGTGAATGACGAGATCATCTGTCCAGTACTGGTAGACAGTGTCCCAATCCCGCTCACGGAAGGCGTTCACCACAGTCCGCAGTATCGCTACATGCGGATGCTCCATGATCGTCTCCCCCATCTCGCCGGCCGGGGCTCAACCTAGGCCAGGCCAGCGAACCCCGCAAACCTCAGACGATTGTCACACCGGCCGAGGCCATCTCTTCCAGGGCCGCCGCGGTGGAATCCGGAGCGACCCCTGCACAGTGCGCGACCAGAACCGAAGTTTCGAACCCGGCGTCGGCTGCGGCCAGCGCGGTGGCTCGCACGCAGTAGTCGGTGGCGATGCCCACTACGTCCACCGCCTCGACACCCCGTTCTGCGAGCCAGTCCCGAAGACCCACGTCCTCACTCGAGCCGGCAACGCCTTCGAAGCTGCTGTAGCCGCTGCTGTACTGGCCCTTGAGGAAAACCTCGTCCAGCGCCACCTGAAGGTTCGGCGAGAACGCGGCTCCCTGCGTGCCGGCCGCGCAGTGCACCGGCCACGACGTAGCAAAGTCGGGGTTGGTGCCCGGCGCGGCGTAGTGCTCCCCGGGGTCTATGTGCCAGTCCTTGGACGCGACGACGTAGTCGTAGCGGCCTTCGGCCCGGTCCAGGCCGACCAAGTCGGTGATTGAGGCGGCTACCGCGTGCCCGCCCTCCACCGCCAGCGACCCTCCCTCACAGAAGTCGTTCTGCACGTCCACGATGATCAGCGCCTTCTGCATCGCGTCTCCTCCTCCATCAGCTTGGCGAGCCTGCTTCGCCTGCGCAGACCGCCCTGCTCCGTTCGATGATTCTGTCGCGGCCGGCGACTCCATTCCCACCCATTCGGTGGGTATGGCCGGGGAGCGCCGGGGGTGCGGAACCCGATCCTCTCCACGTAGACCCTGGCGGCGCTCCGCACAGCGACGGCGGGCTGTGGCGGGGTCGTCCTGCCAAGCCCGCTCGCCGCCGGCCACCAGCATGACCTGTGGATCGTGGGCGTCTGCGTCCGCGGGCCCGGCGTCGCCCGCGGGCGAGAGCACCTCTGCCTTCCAGTAGCCGTCGCCGTCGACAGTGCGATGCACCTGCTTACGACCGCCCACGGTGGTCTTTCCCGGCGACAGCTTGCCCACCGCCCGCAAGGGAGCGCCCGCGCCGGCGCCATCGGCGATAGCCACCAGTTTGTACACCACCGACGCGGTCGGATGGCCCGACCCGGTGACCAGGCTGGTACCCACCAAGTAAGCGTCGATGGGGGCAGCAGCGTCCTCCAACTCAGCCACACGGAACTCGTCCAGGTCCCCCGAGGCCACGATCCGGCAGCCCTCCGCGCCGAGCGAGTCGAGCAGGGTCCGGGCCCGGATGCTGGCCGCCAGCAGGTTGCCGCTGTCGATCCGCACCGCACCGATGTCGCGCCCCACCGCCTGCACTGCCCGGCGGATGCCCTCCAGCACGTCGAAGGTGTCGACCAGGTAAGTGGAGCCGGTGCCGAGAGCGTCTCGCTGAGCCCTGAACGCGGCGTGCTCGTCGGCGTGGGCCAGCACGAAGGCGTGGGCGGTGGTGCCCCCGGTGGGGATGCCGTAGCGCCGGCCCGCCTCCAGGTTGGACGTGGTGTCGAAGCCGCCGATGTGGGCCGCCCGGGCCGCGGCCACGGCCGCGTCGGGATCAGCGCGGCGGCCGCCGCCTTCGATGAGAAGGCGGCCGTGAGCGACATCGCGCACCCGGGCCGCGGCCGAGGCCACCGCGCAGTCGTAGTTGAGGATCGAC
>VXNG01000144.1 GCA_009840695.1 Acidimicrobiaceae bacterium | reverse complement strand
CCCTCCTTCGACTTCACCGGGTTCCACGCGGCCATGACCGTGCTGCCCAGTTCGCTCTTCGCCGGGGGCGAGAACAACTTTGCCGGTCTGCGCACGGACGAGGGCCCGGTCGGACCGGTGTCGCGGGTCAACAATGCGGCTATCGACGAGCCACGTGAACCGGTGCGGTGGGGCGATGTCGCCGCTCACGAATTGATGCACGGGCTGGGGCTGGCCGACCACTACCCCTACGACGGCAGCGTTCACCAGCTGCCCGAGCCGTCGGGATCGGAGACGGTGGTGCGCGGCAACTTCGGTCTGATGGGCCTGACGGCGGCCTTCCGGGCCCGGGCCGCGGACCGCCGCCACCGGATCGATTGGGTATATCCCAACGGCTCCGTGTCCACCAGCTACACCGAGACCTTGGAAGCCGATGAGATGCTGGCGTGGAGCCGGTGGCAGTTGGGCTGGCTCGACGAGTCGCAGGTGCGCTGCATCGATACACCTAGTGCCCGGGTGAGGCTGAGTCCGGTGGCCGATCCCGGTGCCGGGGTGGCGATGGCGGTGGTGCCCCTGTCCGAGACTGAGATGCTCGTCATCGAGAGCAGGCGCCAGATCGGCTACGACGCCGTGGAGATGGAGCGCTTCCCCAATGGGGTCGTTGCCTCGGTCCCGAAACTCGCCGTCGAGGGCGTGCTGATCTACACCGTCGACGCCTCGCGGCTGACGGGCGAGCTGCCCGTCAGGCTGGCCGGCAACAGCGGCAACGGGCAGGTCGACGCCTACCCGATCCTCGCCCGAGGCGAGCGAGCCTTCGTGGCGGGCTACACCATCGGCGTGGTGGCCGACGACGGCGACACCCATATCGTCCAGATCATCAAGGGCCAGCCCTGAGAGCCGGCGGCGATCCAGGGTTGCCGCTGGTTAGGGTCACGCCGTGACCCGGTTGGTGGTTGCGGTCGTCGTAGCTGCGTTGGCCATGGTGGGGTTGGCGCCGGTGGCGGCCGCCCAGGATGTGCAGGAGGACGCCGGGGGCACACCGGACCGCTTCGCTGATGTGACTGGGGGCGTGCACAAGCCGGCTATTGATGCGCTAACCGAGCGCGGCCTGTTCGACGGCACCGAGTGCGGCCAGGACATGTTCTGCCCTGGCGATGAGATGAAGCGCTGGACGATGGCGGTCTGGCTGGTGCGGGTCCTCGATGAAGCCGAGCCGGCCGCCGCAACCGAGTCGAGCTTCGCCGACGTGGACACCGACAACCGCTGGCTGGCCCACATCGAGCGCCTGGCCGAACTCGAGGTCACCACGGGCTGCCTGGTCGACCCGCTGCGGTTCTGCCCGGACCGGTCGGTGGACCGGGCCGAGATGGCCACGTTCCTGGAGCGGGCGTTCGACCTCGAAGCCGCCGACCCGGCCGGGTTCGCCGACACCGCCGGCAACTTCCACGAGGCCAACATCGACGCCCTGGCCGCAGCCCGCATCACCGTCGGCTGCCAGTCCGACCCCTTGCGCTACTGCCCCGACCAGCCCGTCACCAGGGCCGAGATGGCCACCTTCCTGGCCCGCGCCCTGGGGCTCGTCGAGATACCCGCCCCGGCCGACCCGGCCGAGGGCGCCACGGTCGACGGCGAGCTCTCCGCGGGGGTCGAGACCGACGCGGCCACCGACGAGCCGGTCGACCCGACCGCCACCGACCCGACCGCCCCGGACCCGTCGATGTGCCGGCCCCCGGGCACGCCATACACCACGGCCGGATTCCCGCTGCCCCCGGAGGCCGCGCCGTCGATCGGCACGATGCGGGTGGCGGTGCTGTTCATCGACTTCCCCGACGCGGTGGCCACCTACCGCACCCAGGACGAGGCCGCCCTGGGGCTGCCGTACGCGGAGGCGTACCTGGAGGCGGTCAGCTACGGGCGGCTCGACGTCGAGTTCGTTCCCCTGCACGGCTGGCTGCGAGCCGAGCACAACTTCGCCGAGTACCTCGGTGAGGTCGACCTCGGAGAGACGCGTGTCTTCGCCAGCGCCGAAGCGATCAGGCTGGCCGACCCGTCCTTCGACTTCACCGGCATCCAAACCGTCATGACCGTGCTGCCGAGCTCGCGCTTCCAGGCCGGCGACCACACCTTCGGCAGCGCGCATACCGGCGAGGGAGAGATGACGCTGTTGGCCGGGATCAACACGGTCCCCCTCGACGAGCCCCGCGACCCGAACCGTGGGGCTACATCGCCGCGCACGAGCTGGCCCACAGCCTGGGGCTGACGGACCTCTACCCCTACGACGCCGACCGCTTCGAGCGGCCAGAGCCGCCAGCGCCAAGGATCTGGGTTCGCAGCGAGTTCGGTCTCATGGGTCTGCACACGGCCTTCGTGGCCCACCCGGACGACCGCCGCATCGAGATCACGGGCCGCGGCGACTTCGGTCGGCGGCTCACCGGCCACACCTTCCAGCTCGAAGCCATCGAGATGCTGGCCTGGAGCCGCTGGCAGCTGGGGTGGCTCGACGAGTCGCAGGTCCTGTGCCTCACCGCCGACCGGTCGAGGGTGGTACTTAGCCCAGTGGCCGATCCGGGCGATGCGGCCGTCATGGCGGCGGTGCCACTGTCGGACACCGAGGTGCTCGTGGTGGAGGTCCGGGTCAAGGTCGGCTACGACGCCGAGCAGGAGGAACCCCACACCGACGGCGCGCTGCTGACGGTGCCGGCGCTGGCGACGGAGGGGGTGTTGGTGTACGTGGTGGACGCTTCGCTCGGCTCGGGCCAGTTGCCCCTGGTGATCGCCGGCGATGCCGGCAACGGCCAGGTGGACGACTACCCGATCCTGACCCGGGGCGAGCAGGTGGTGGTGCGGGGCTACACCGTCACGCTGGTGTCGGACCGGCGCGGCGCCTACATCGTCGCGATCTTCAAGGTCGAAGCCTGAGGAGAATCGACGCCTGGAGCGACTGCTGAGAGGTAGCGGCCCAGGGCCCACAGCGGGAAGTAGTTGCGGTACA
>VXNG01000240.1 GCA_009840695.1 Acidimicrobiaceae bacterium | reverse complement strand
CGTAGACCGGGACGTCCTCGGCGCCGTTGCGGCCGTCGAGGTAGGCGGACCATCCAGCGATGTTGGCGGCTCGGTTCCAGAGCCGGGTGTCGTCGACCATGTGGCTCGACGGCGTCTGGTTGCGGTCGTCGATCATGGGGAACGTCAGCAACTGGAAGCACGGGCTGACCTGGCCGCGGTCGCGGGCCAGCAGGGCCAGCCCGGCTGCGAGGCCACCGCCCGCGCTGCCGCCGCCGACGGCGATGCGGGCCGTGTCCACACCGAACGCGCCGGCTTGGTCGAAGAACCACACCAGGCCGCAGTAGCAGTCCTCCAGCGGGGCCGGGTAGGGGTGCTCGGGGGCCAGCCGGTAGTCGACTGACGCCACCACCACGTCGAGGTTCAGGGCGATGGCCGCGCAGCGGGCGTCGTTCATGCTGACGTCTCCCAGCACCATGCCGCCGCCGTGGATCGAGTACAGGCCGCCGCGATCGTCGCGTCGGTCCTTGCGCCTGTAGACCCGCACGAGCACCTGGTGGCCGTCGCCGGCCGGCGTGTGATGGTCGGTGATCTCGATCGAGTCGTCGATCTCGGGGACGGGCCCCTGGGCCATGAAGCCGGCCCACCGGATGCGGGCCTCATCCAGGTCGGACAGGTCGAGCAGGTCGCCAGGAAGCATCTCCAGCACGGCGAGGTGGTCGGCGTCGAGATGGTCTTCGAGGTTGATGGCCATGTCCCTAGTCTTGTTGCGCCGGGGTTCAGTCGCCCAGGAGGTGCTCGAACGCGTCGGCTGCGTCGTGCACCGACTCGGGCGTGTAGCCGGCGTCGGAGGGGTACAGGATGGCGATGTCGAGGCCGGCGTCCCTGAGGGCCGACGCTTCGGCCACGGGCCCGTCGAGGGGCTCGGCCGGGCTGTAGAAGATGTGGGTCGAGCTGACGATCTCGGCGGGGTCCCGGCCGATCTCGTCGCAGCACTCCGCCAGCCGGTCCAGTCCGGCCCTCAGTCCCTCAGCTGGGCCGCCGGCAACCGGAACGCCGGGGTAGTTCCAGTGGTCGGCGTGCTGGGCGACCAGCGGCAGCGTCCGCTTGGGGCCGGTGCCGCCGATGACGATGGGCGGTGCCGGCTGCTGCGGTCCCTTGGGCTCGTTGCGGGCGCCGGTGAGGGTGTAGAAGCGCCCGGCGAAGTCGGTGACGGGCTCGCTCAGCAGCGACCGCACGCACTGGAGGTACTCCGAGAAGCGGTCCTGGCGGTCCTTGACGGAGCCGATGTCGATGCCGTAGGCGCCGGCCTCGTTGAGGTTCCAGCCGCATCCCAGCCCGAGTTCGAGGCGGCCGCACGAGACGATGTCGAGGGTGGAGGCCATGGCTGCGAACAGGCCGGGGTGGCGGTAGGGGGCGGCGTTGACCATGGAGCCGACGCGGATCCTGGTGGTGGCCTGCGCCAGCGCGCCTAGGGTCACCCAGCTCTCCAGGCAGGAGCCGTCGTCGCCGCCGTAGATGGGATAGAAGTGGTCGAAGGTCCAGGCGGAGTCGTAGCGCTCGTCGGCGTCGAGCTCCTGCCAGGTGGCCAGCATGTGGTCCCACCCGATGTGCTCCGGCTTGGTCTTGAACGCGAGCCTCATGATCTTCGACCTTAGGGTTCGCCGCCGGTCCAGTCGGCGTAGCCCGAGGCTCCGTCGACCTTGCTGACCCGGTCTCCCACCCGGATAGTCCCCGGCTTGAGGACTCGGGTGTTTATGCCTCGGAGCCTCAGCTTCATGCCGGTCTCGGAGTTGACCCAGCGCATGGCGGCGAGGCCGAACCTCTGGGTGAACTTCGAGCACCCGGTGTGAGGCTTGGCCGACACCTCCAGCAGAGCCTCGCCCACCGACAGCCTGGTTCCCGCAGGCAGGTTGTCCTCGCTGAGGTCGAGGTCGACGTAGAGCTGGGCGCCGGCCAGCGGCCAGCGGTCGACCGGCCCGGCCATCACCTCCAGGACCCGCGAGTTCATGATGGTCACCTGGGCCAGGGGATGGGCCCTGCCGTCCTCCTGGGAGGGATCGCCCCGCGCCAGCCAGTCGTCGCCCACCAGGCCCACCTCGAGGTCGAGGTCACCCTCGTCGAGGATCTCGCGCTCGTCCTCGCGGGGCCGGCGCACGATCAGCCGGAGTTCGCCGCCGTCGGACGGCGCGTCTCGGACGTGGGCCAGGCTGGCCTCTAGTTCTTCGGGGGTGCGATGCTCCATGGCTCCAGAGGCTACGCCGGAGCGGTTAGCTTGAGCCCGGTGAGCGGCAGTGAACCGACCGGGCGGGAGGATCCCCAGCAGGCGGATCCAGCTCTGGACAGGCTGCCTGAGGACTGGGACCGGGCCCTGGCGGTGGTGGCCCATCCCGACGACCTGGAGTACGGCGCCTCGGCGGCGGTGGCCTGCTGGACCGCGGCGGGCAAGGACGTCCGCTATGTGCTGGCCACGAGGGGCGAGGCCGGCATCGACTCGATGCCTCCCGACCAGACCGGTCCGCTGCGCACGGCCGAGCAGGTGGCGGCCGCGGCGGCGGTGGGCGTGTCGGTGGTCGAGTTCCTGGACCACCCCGACGGGCTGGTCGTCAACGGGATCGAGCTGCGCCGTGACCTAGCGGCGGCCATCCGCCGTCACCGGCCCGAGGTGATCATCGGGTCGAACTTCCGCGACCGGTGGGGGGACACAGGGCCCTGGAACCACGTCGATCACCGGGAGCTCGGCCGGGCCTTGCCCGACGCGGTGCGGGACGCGGCCAACCGCTGGCTGTTCACCGACGCGGGCGAGCCGTGGGGCGGCGTCCGCTGGATCGCCTTCGCCGGCTCGTCGGCCCCCACGCACGCCGTCGACGTGACCGACCACATCGGCGAGGGCGTGGCCTCGCTGGTCTGTCACAGCACCTACATCGACAACCTCGGTGCCGGCGCTTTCGATCCGGATTCGTTCCTGCGCGACACCTGCTCGCAGGTCGGCGGGACCATCGGCGTGCAGTTCGGA
>VXNG01000003.1:1908-2976 GCA_009840695.1 Acidimicrobiaceae bacterium | reverse complement strand
CTCGTCCACCGACAGCGGGTACATCACGAAGCCGATGCGGTCGGCGGCGTCGCAGCGGCTGATCAGCTCGTCCAGGCCGGCGGTGTCGGGCACGTAGCCGACGGTGCCCGTGGCCGCCAGTTCCTCGGCGCCGAGCACCGGGTCCAGTATCTGCCGGCGGAGCCGGTCGACGTCGAGGGCGTCGAGGGCGCCCGCTTCGGAGTCGGGCGGGGGCAGCGTCAGCCGGTGCCATGCTCCCGCCGCGTAGACGCCCACCTCGCCCCGGTGCCTGGGCCGTGCGTCCTCCGCGTCCGGGACGCGCTCCAGTTCGCCGCCCATGTAGCTGGCCCTGGAGCGCAGAGACCATAGGCAGTCTTCGTGGCTGTCGTGGTTCTGGTCGGCCACCACGCGGTGGTAGGCCTCGACGTGGAGCTGGCTGTGGGGGAACACCGCGGCCAGCGTGCGGGTGAGCGCGGGGTTGCCGGGGTGGTGGGCCAGGGCCCGCTGGGCGGCAGCCGAGCGGTGGTGCCCGTCGGTCACGTACAGCGCCTTGCCGTCGAGCGCGTCCAGCAGCCGGCCGGTCATCTCCTCCGGCACCGTCCAGATCTGGTGACGGACCAGGTCTGAGCCGAACTCCAGGTTGGTCGGGGTGGCTCTGGCGACCTCGTCCAGCAGGGTGGCGTACTCCGAGTCCGCCCATGCTCTGACCGTCAGCGCCACCGGGTGCGACGTGGCGCCGACGCCGAGCAGGTGGGAGGTCAGCAACTCTGTGCGGTCCTCCCGCACGCCCTCGTGGATGCGGACGCGGCCGTCGTCGAAGCCGTCGACCGCCACCGTGCAGATCATGCCGGTCTGAGAGCCGCGGGCGTGGGTCAGGCGGTACAGGTAGAGGGCGCGCCGTCCCGTCGGGGCGAACACTTCGGCGTCGAGCAGGCGGGTCAGGGCGGCTGCGCCCAGGGTGACGAGCCTGTCGATCGACAGATTCTCGTCGTCGAGCACGTCCTCGCTGCTGCGGGTGACGTTGACGTAGCTGTACGGGTTCTCCCTGACGATGGATCGGCGCTGGCCCGGGGTGAGGTTGTCGTAGGC
>VXNG01000003.1:0-1808 GCA_009840695.1 Acidimicrobiaceae bacterium | reverse complement strand
TGGATCACGTCGGGGAGCGCACGGACCGCGTCGAGCAGTTCCTCGCTGATGTCGCCGGCGACGTCGATGGTGGCCGCGGCGGCGACCGAGCCGGCGAAGATCCTGTTGCTCATGTTGGCCACGTTGAGGTCCCCGCCGCGCAACTCCTCCAGCACCGAGGCGAGCACGCCGACCCGGTCGTAGTGGCGCACGCTGAGCGTGGCCGTCCGGTGGGGGGCCTGCTCGAGGTTCACGCAGTTGGCGATGGAACCGGTGCGGTACTCCTCGATCACCTCGACTGTGCCCTCGGCCACGGCCTCCTGGGCCTGGCGGGTCGATGCTCCGATGTGGTGGGTGGCGATGACCTTTGGATGGCGGGCCAGCGCGGAGTCGACCGTCCCGGCGCTGGACGGGGGCTCGTCGGCGAACACGTCGATGCCGGCTCGCATGTCGGTCGAGTCGAGCGCGGCGATCAGGGCCTCCTCGTCGACGACTTCGCCGCGGGCGGTGTTGATGAGCACGGCGTCGGGCTTCATGGCGGCCAGGAACCCGGCGTCGACCATTCCCGTGGTGTGGTCGCCGCCAGGTACGTGCAGCGACACGATGTCGCTGGCGGCCAGCACCGAGGCCCGGCCGGGCAGGGTCTCCACGCCGATGTCGGACATGCGCTGGCGCACGGGCCGGTCCCGCGGCTTGTCCTCGGTGACGACACGGAGACCGCAGGCCGCGGCTCGTTGCGCCACCTCCAGGCCGATGGCGCCCATGCCGATGATGCCGAGCGTCGCTCCGTGCAGGCCACGGGCCTTGCTGTAGGCCCTCTTGTTCCACTGTCCCGCCCTCACATCGGCGGTGGCGGAGGCGATGTGGCGGTCGATGGCGAACATCAGGCCCAGCGTCAACTCGGCTACCGCTATGGCGTTGCGGCCGGGGACGTTGCACACGAAGACGCCGAGTTCGGCGGCCCGGGCGCAGTCGATCGTGTTGGTTCCGGCGCCGGCTCGCACGACCAGCCCCAGGTCGTCGCCGGCCTCGATCGTCTCGGCCGTGACCCGGGTGCTGCGCACTACCAGCACGTCGAAACCGGCGATGTGGTCGGGAAGATCTTCAGCGGTGAGGGACGGCTTCAACGTGCAGGTGTCGCCTCCGCCGCGCAGCCGTTCCACAGCGGTGTCGGACAGGCCGTCGGCGAACAGGATTCTCATGCAGCTACCACCCCGGGAATCAAGAGCGGCGATAGTACGCGGGCGGAACTGAAATCGGAACAGTTCCGTATGCCGGAACGCTTATCGTAGGTCGGTGGGGCATAGCCTGTCTCCGGGGCTCGACTGAAAGATCCGACGGTTTTGTCGCGATGCCCCAAAGAGACCACAGGCGGGATTGATGACCGAACAATTCGAACTGACCGAGGGCGGTGCCGTGCTGATGGACGGCAACCGGCTCCGGGACGAGATCGTGGCCGAGCTCAACGCCGAGATAACCGCGGCGGGCCGCCCGGCGGTGTGCTTGGCCACTGTGCTGGTGGGCGACGACAAGCCCAGCCGCATCTACGTTCGCAACAAGCAGCGCAAGGCGGCCGAGGCTGCCATGGAGTCCCGGCACGTGGAGCTGGGCGCCGACGCCAGCCAGTCGGAGGTGGAGGAGGCCGTCGGGGGCCTGGCCCGGGATCCGGGCGTGCACGGCATCCTGGTGCAGCTTCCGCTGCCGGAGGGGCTGGACGCCGACGCGGTGCTGGAGCTGATCCCGCCCGAGAAGGACGTGGACGGGCTCACGCCCCGGTCGATGGGCCGGCTGGTCAGGGGTCAGCGGGGTCATGTGCCCTGCACCCCGCT
>VXNG01000217.1 GCA_009840695.1 Acidimicrobiaceae bacterium | reverse complement strand
GCGGGAGCTGGTGTTGCAGCCCGCGGTGCACCAGGCGGCCATGATGTCGAGGCTGCTGCGGGGTCTGGACAGGGTGACGACCGTGGATGGAACCTTGGCCCTGGCCTCGGAGATTCTGGGACGGCCGTGCTCGCTGGTCGAGGCCAGCAGCGCCGTAATCGCAGGTCCTCAAGTGTCGGTCCGGCCGCAGGCCCTGAGACAGCACGCCTACCACGCACCCGATGTCGGTTCTGAAGGTGAACCCGGAATGGTCTGCCCCGTTGTAGTCGTGCCCGGCGAGCCGGTCCGGTTGTGGCTGGTGTGCGTGCTGGCCGACGGCGACGAACTCATCCAGCGGGCCGGTCTGGATCTTCTCGGGGTCGCCTCCTGGGCTGTGGGGGCCAACTTGGTGCATGACCGCCTTGCCATGGAGCGAGACGCCCGGCACCGACTCGCCCTGCTCAACGAGATCGTCGGCAGCGGGGAACTGCCCGATGAAGCAATCCTTGCTCAGATGGCCACCTTCGGCTGGTCCGCAGCCGGGTGGATTAGTGCCTTCCACGTTCAGCTCTCGGGTCCGGTGGATTCCAACTGGGTGCTCGTCAACACCGACGCCCTCGGCGAGACACTCGTGGAGGTCGGGATCGATGGCCCCGTCATCGAGAGGACGGACGGCTGGTCGGGGTGGGTCTGCACGTCGGAGGAACCTCCTGTGAGCGACTATCAGCGGCTGGCACGAAGCCTGCAAGACGCGCTCGCGGCCCTGGTCGCCGGCTCCGATGGCGTGAGTGCCCACGCGGGGGTGGGCCGGCCGGCGATGGGCCTGCCCGGCTTGCGGGCGAGCCTCACCGAGGCCCGTCAGGCTGCAGCCCTGGCTGGTGCGGGGGCCAGGCGGGTTGCGGTGAGGCACATCGACGAACTCGGGATCCAGCGAATCATGCTGGGCTGGTACGGGTCGGCTGACTTCGGCCGTGTGGTGGCAGCTTTTCTCCAGCCACTGACCGTTGAGGACGCCAACGGTGCGCTCCTGCGCACCCTGCAGGTCTATCTGGACTGCCAGTCGTCCGCGACGAGCGCGGCCGCCGCGCTGGGCGTGCACCGGAACACGGTCATGAAACGGATCGACCGCATCTCGGAGATGCTCAACGTCAACCTTCACGATCCCGATCAGCGGCTGGCGCTGCAACTCGTGGTGAGGATGCACCGGCTCGATCAAACCAACCCCTGACGGGTCTCCCGGTCGCGGTCCCTGACGCCTGCAGGGGTGCAAGAACTGCAACTCATGGCGCTCGTATGGCAGCGGTGTGCCCATTGAGCCCCACATCGGGGCTCCTTACCGTGCCCTCACAGGCTCATATGTCCCATCGTGAGGGGGGATCCGATGAAGATACGAGACGCATTGAGGCTCCTGGCGGTCACTCTGGCGCTGGCTGTGGTGGCCGCCGCGTGCTCAGACGACGACGCGCCGGAGGAACCCGCCAGCGCGGCCGCGACAGGCAGTGTCGACCCCGACGCCGCGGTCGATGCCGAGGAGTCGCCGCAACCAGACGAGGCGTCGACCGACGACGACGGCACCGCGGCCGAGGCACCCGACGAGGAGGAACCGGCCGAGCCCGCCGAGCTGGCTGAGCCCGTCGTCGAGGAACCCGAGGACGAACCGCCGGCGACGACTGAGCCGGCCGGCCCGAAGCGGGTCGCCTACCTCTCGGCCAGCTCAGCCAACACGTTCCTGCTGGCCTCTGTGGGCGAGATGGAGCGGCTCGCTGACGAGAACAACATCGAGCTCGTCGAGTTCGACGCCCAGTTCAACGCCGACCTTCAGACCACGCAGTTCCAGGACGCGGTGGCCAGTGGCCAGTACGACGGGATCATCCTGGTCGCCCTGAACGGGCCCGGACTCGTTCCCGACGTGGAGGCGGCCCTGGACGCGGGGCTCGAGGTGGTGCTGTTCAACCAGATCGTCGGCGACGACCTGTCGACCAACGAGCCGCAGGTGGACGGGATCGCTGCGTCCATCTTGGCTCCGCCCGTCGTCACCGGTGAGCGTGCCGGCAGGCTCACCGTTCAGGCCTGCGCCGGCCTGGACCCGTGCCGGGTGGTCTACATCTTCGGCATCCGCGGCATCCCATTGGATGTAGCCCTGCGCCAGGGCTTCGACAGCGTCGTCGCGGACCAGCCCAACATCGAGATCGTCGCCGAGGGCGAGGGCCAGTACCTCGGCCCTGAGGGCGGGATCAATGCCATCCAGGACATCATGCAGGCCGAGCCCGACTTCGACGTGGTGGTCGGAGCCGACCAGCCGCTGCAGGGCATCGAACTTGTCCTCACCGACGAGGGCAAGCTCGACGATGTCGCCCTGATCGGCCTCGGAGGATCATCGCCAGCCATCGAGGGGATCCGGAACGGGCGGTGGTTCGCGACCGTGTTCTACGCGCCGGCCAGTGAGGGCCGTCTGGCCATGGAGGCCATGATCGCGGCGCTGGAGGACGGCACGTACACCGGTGGCGTGGACCCCAACGGCGGCTTCGTCGACGAAGGCATGGTCACTTCGGCCAATGTGGACCAGTTCACCCCGGAGTGGGATGGCTGACCCTCAGCCCGCCGAGCCTGCTCACGCCGAGCGCGCTCACGTCGAGCTGCGCGGGGTTTCCAAACGGTTCGGGTCCACTCAGGCCGTCCATTGCGCCGACATCGTCATCAGGCGCGGCAGCATCCACGGCCTCGTCGGCGAGAACGGCGCGGGCAAGTCCACCGTCGGCAAGGTCATCGCCGGAGTGCACACCGCGGACAGTGGAACAGTCTTCGTAGATGGTCGACCGTGCCGCTTCAGGTCACCGCGGCAGGCCTTCAGTGCAGGCATCACCACGATCGCCCAAGAACTGGCCCTCGTCCCCGATCGCAGTGTGATCGACAACGTTTTCCTGGGAGTGGAGTCGACCCGATGGGGATTCGTCGACCGTGGTGACACGCTGAGGAGGTTCGAAGCCCTGATCGAGCGCTCCGGCATCTCGATCGACGGGGACGCGAG
>VXNG01000231.1 GCA_009840695.1 Acidimicrobiaceae bacterium | reverse complement strand
GGCGGCGCCGGCCGGTGGTGCGCTGGGCGTGCGAGAAGGTCGAGGCCATCGGCCAACTGAGCTCGCCCCGCCGGCGCCTGTCGATCGGCGTCGCGGACATGCGCACCGACCGCCACGCCATGTTCATGCCCCACCGGGTGGAGATCTCGCTGATGATGTCGTACCTGAACCCGACTCATGCCGACGAGACCGAGGCCGCCATGCGCAAGGTGCTCGGCCGGGGCGGGCCGAAGTGGAGCCTCCACCGTCTGACCGACCGGCCGCCGTTGCCGGCCCGGCCCGGCAACCAGCCGCTGGTGGACGCCCTGGAGGCCGCCGCGGCCAAATGGGAGATCGAGGTGGAGAGGGAGTCGTCGGCGTGGCCTTCGGTGGCCGGCCTCGTTCCCGAAGGCACGGCCGCGGTCTGCGGTGTCAGTCCGGCCATGGTGCACGGCGGCACGCCCGAGGAGGCGGTCCAGCGGATAAGCCTGGTGCAGCGCACCCTGGTGCTGACCGAGTACCTGATCAGCTGGATCGGACGCTGACCCGGATGACCCAGCCCACCGCCCACCTGCCGGGCGCGCCCACGCAGCCGCGGGAGCCCCCCAAGCCCCGATCCAAGCGGCGGCGGGTAACCGAGGTCGACACCGACCTGCTGGAGTTGACCGACACCCGCATCCACGAGCCGCAGCGGGTCGCCGCCTCCGCGCACGGAATGGTGAGCACGGCCCACTACTCGGCCACCGCCGCCGGGGTTCGGATGCTGGAGCAGGGGGGCAACGCGGTTGACGCCGCGGTCGCGGCGGCCCTGGCGCTGGGCGTGTGCGAGCCGGCCGCGTCGGGGCTCGGCGGTCAGACCATGATGCTCATCCATCAGCGGGCCACCGGGACCACCGTCGCCGTCGACGGCTCGTCGCGGGCTCCCAACCGGGCCCTGATCGAGAACTTCGCCGACCTCCGCGCCGAGTGCCGGCGCGGGCATCTGGCCACCACCGTCCCCAGTTCGCCCGCCACCTACGCGTACGTGCTGGAGCGCTACGGGAGCCTCGACTGGGCGACGGTCCTCGAGCCGGCCATCGAACTGGCCGCCGACGGCTACGAGATCAGTGTGCTGCAGTGCCGGCTCACCCGGCGCGAGCGCCGGCACCTGCAAGCCCATCCCGCCGGGCAGCTGTTCCTGCAGGACGGCCGGCGGGCCCGGCGGGCCGGCACGAGGTTCGTCCAGCCGGTGCTGGCCGCCACCCTTGCTCGCCTCGCCGAGCAGGGCTACGAGGACTTCTACTCGGGCGAGACCGCCCGGCTGATGCATGAGGACATGGAGGCCAACGGCGGGATCCTGCGCGACGACGACCTTGCCCAGATCCCGGTGCCCATCGAGCGCGAGCCGCTGCCGGGGCGATCGGGCCGCGACCAGCTGTTCACGATGCCGCTGCCCGGCGCGGGCCGCACGCTGGTGGAGCTGCTGAACATCCACCGGAGCCTTCCCCGCGAGTTGCGCGACATCGACACCGCCGACGGCGCGGTGTGCCTGGCCAGGGCCATCCAGCAGGCCCTGATCGATCGCAACGACCGCCCGGTCGACCCCAACCTGTTCCCCCAGGTCTCCGACGAGCAGATGCTGGACCGTCGCTATGCCCGGGAGGTGGCCCGCCGGATCGCTCCTATCCAGACCGCGGGCGAGACGACGCATCTTTCGGTGATGGATGCCGAGGGCAATGCGGTGGCGCTCACCCAGTCGATCGAGAACGTGTACGGATCGTGCGCGGCGTCGCCGCAGCTGGGCTTCCTCTACAACAACTACATGAGCGCCTTCAACTACGACGACCCGTCGCATCCCTACTACCTGCGCCCCAACGCGGTGCCCTGGGCCAGCGTGGCCCCCACGATTGTCCTCAAGCACGAACGGCCGTGGCTGGCCATCGGCTCGCCCGGCAGCGAGCGCATCCCGCCGGCCATCCTGCAGGTGCTGCTGCGACTGCGGGAGTCGTCGCCGCGGGCCGCGGTGGACGCCCCCCGCATCCACTGCTCGCTGGAGGGCGTCGTGTCCGCCGAGGCGTCTCGCATCGCGTCCGACGTGCTGGCGGCCCTGGAGGGCGCCGGGTTCGAGCTGAACCGCCGCGAGCCCTACTCGTTCTACATGGGCTGCGTGCAGATGGTGATGGCTGAAGGCGAGCGCTTTGTCGGGGTGGCCGATCCCCGCCGGGACGGCGCGGCCGCCGGCCCTGCTACGTTGCCGGCGCCGCCGACTGCGGAGTGATGCTGCCGCTGCTGGTGTCGGTTCCCCACGCCGGTTTACGGGTACCGGCCGAGGTCGAGCCGCTCTGCGCGCTCACACCGGCGGAGATCGCCGAGGACGGCGACGGCGGCGCGGCCGAGATCTACGCGATCGAGGACGAGGTCGGCGCGTTCGTGACCACCGACGTGGCCCGGGTCGCCGTCGACATGAACCGGTCCCGCGACGACATCCGGCCCGACGGCGTGGTCAAGACCCACACCTGCTGGAACGTTCCGGTCTGGCACCGGCCCCTCTCCCAGGCCGAAGTGGACGGCCTACTCGACGCCTACCACCGCCCGTACCACCAGCGCCTGACGGACCTGGGACGCTCCGGCGACTGCGTGCTGGGCGTCGACTGCCACACGATGGCCGCGACCGGGCCGCCGTTGGGACCCGATCCGGGCGCCGAGAGGCCCTGGGTGTGCCTCAGCAACGGCGACGGGACGTGCCCGCCGGAGTGGATCGACAGCCTCCAGGAGTGCTTCCGGCGCCACCTCGACGGCCCGGTCAAGGTCAACGACCCGTTCAGGGGCGGCTACATCACCTGCTTCCACGCGGCTGAGATGCCCTGGATCCAGATCGAGCTGTCCCGCGCCCCGTATCTGCCCGACGAAGGCAAGCGCCAGGTCGTGCTGGCCGCCCTGCGGGACTGGGCACAGCGCCACACCTAGACCGCCGTCGTCCGCGCCTAGAACTAGCGGCCGGGTACCCGGGCCAGCACTGATCGGGCCTGGCGCAGTACGGGGGCGTCGATGAACTGGCCGTCGAGCACCGCCACCT
>VXNG01000208.1 GCA_009840695.1 Acidimicrobiaceae bacterium | reverse complement strand
CAGGGCCATGCGCACCATGAGTTCGTTGGAGTAGTGCTGGCGGATCTGGCCGAAGGTGCGTCCTGAGATGCCGCCCACAGGCGGTCGGGCGTCCACCACCACCACCCGCCGGTCTGAATGCCGGGCGAGCTGGTAGCCGATGCTGGCTCCAGACACCCCGGCGCCGATGACGACGACGTCGGCCTCAGCCGGGAGAGTCCGCATGGTCGCGGATCGTACAAGTTGTCGCCCGGGTTACGAGGGAATCGGCCCCCGCGGGGCCAGTTGTCTACCGAGCCGAGCGGGCCTTGACCTGTTGGCGATGGGAGCGAAGCACTCTCTCCGTGTAGCCGTTGGGCTCATCCCGAGCTGTGAACACGAGCTCGACTGCCGCCCTGAACGGAATGCTGGTGTCGTAGTCGGGGGCCATCGGCTCGTAGGCGAGGTCGTCGCTGTTCTGCTGGTCGACCAGGTTGGCCATGCGACGCATGGTCTCGCGCACCGTCTCCGCGGACACCAGCCCGTGATGCAGCCAGTTGGCGATGTGCTGGCTGGAGATGCGCAGAGTGGCCAGATCCTCCATCAGGCCGACATCAGCGATGTCGGGCACGGTGGAGCAGCCCACTCCCTGGCCCACCCAGCGAACCAGGTATCCGAGGATGCCCTGGACGTTGTTGTCCAGTTCGCGCTGTATCTCGTTCGAACTGAGTTCCCGGCCCACCGGCAACACCGGGATGTCGATGAGGCTGGCGAGACGGGCCGGCGTGCGGTCGGCCAGGTCGCGCTGGCGGTCGGCCACATCAACCAGGAAGTAGTGCATGGCGTGCAGGGTCGCCGCCGTGTGGGAGGGCACCCAGGCGGTGCTGGCGCCCGCAATCGGATGCTGGATCTTGGCCTTGACCATCGCCGCCATCTCGCTGGGCATCGTCCACATCCCCTTGCCGATCTGGGCGTGTTCCCGCAGCCCGCAGGCCAGGCCGGTGTCGACGTTGGAGTTCTCGTAGGCGCCGAGCCAGGCTGCTGCCTTCATCTCGGTCTTCGGGATGACCGGTCCGGCTTCCATGTCGGTGTGGATCTCGTCGCCGGTGCGATCCAGGAAGCCGGTGTTGATGAACACCACCCGGTCTCGGGCCCTCGAGATGCATTCCTTCAGGCCCAGCGATGTGCGCCGCTCCTCGTCCATGATCCCCATCTTGAGGGTGCGCTGTACCAGGCCCAGCGCTGCCTCGATCCGGCTGAACAGCTCACAGGCCAGCCCGACCTCGTCCGGCCCGTGCATCTTGGGCTTGACGATGTATATCGAACCGGTAGCCGAGTTGCGAATGGGCCGGCCGTCCAGCCGCCCCATCCCCCGCACGTCACCGAGCGCGCACAGCGCGGTCACCATGGCGTCGACCATGGTCTCGTAGACGGGCTCGCCGTCGATCCTCACCATGTCAGTGGTGAGATGGTGTCCCACATTGCGGACCAGCATCAAGGAGCGCCCCGGCAGCGTGACGGCGGAGCCGTCGGGACCGGTGATACTCCGGTCTGGATTCAGCGTCCGGTGCACGGTCGTGCCGTCACGCACGAACGTTGTCTCCAGCGTGCCCCGCATGAGCCCGTGCCAGTTCCGGTAGACCGCCACCTTGTCGTCCGCGTCCACGGCCGCCACGGAGTCCTCGAAGTCCATGATGGTGGTGACGGCGGACTCCAGGCGGATATCGAAGATGCCGGCGTGGTCCCGGCGCCCCACGGGATGGTTGGTGTCGATGAGCAGTTCGCAGTGCAGGCCGTTCTTGCGCAACACGATCGACTTGGGGGAGTCCTCTTCGCCGATGTAGCCGGCGAACTGCTCGGGTCGCAGCAGCGTGCTAACCGTGCCGTCACCGCTGCGAGCCCGCAGCGCTCCGTCCTGCACCGAGTAGCCGGTTGCCCAGGCATGGCTCGCAGAGTCCAGGGTGAAGTGCGTGTCGAGGAACTCCCGTCCCGCCGCGATCACCCGGTCGCCTCTGACTGGGTTGTAAGTGTTGCCGCGGCTGCAGCCGTCGGCCTCGCTGATCACGTCAGTCCCGTAGAGCGCGTCGTACAGGCTTCCCCAGCGGGCATTGGCGGCGTTCAACGCATAGCGGGCATTGTCGAGGGGCACCACCAGCTGCGGTCCGGCCACCTCGGCGATCTCGCGGTCGACATTGGCGGTCGTGGCGGTCACCGTGCCGTCCAGGTAGCGCAAGTACCCGATGTCGCGCAGAAAGTTCGCGTAGGCCTCGGCGTCGTGGCCGCGGCCGTCGGCCCGGGCCGCTCGGTGCCAGTCGTCGATCTGGGCCTGAAGCTCGTCGCGCCGGGCCATCAGGGCAGCGTTGCGAGGCCCGAGGTCGGTCAGGATGGACTCGAGTGCTCCCCAGAACTCCTCGATCTGAACACCGGTCCCCGGCAGGGCTTCGACGGCGATGAACTCGTAGAGCGCAGGGGCGATATCAAGCGATCCGGCACGCACGCTCTCTAGCCAACCATGCGCAGTTGACGGTTCCAAATCCTCGCGATCACACCTGCTGTTGGTGTGTACGACCGGAGAGGGACTCGCGGTCGTAGCCGGCCACGCGCTTGTAGCTGTCAGACAGTGCGGCCATCTCATCGGAGGTGATCACATCTTCGATGCGCTTGAAGGGCTGGTCGCCGGTTCGCTCGTGGACCGCCTTGAGGATCACGTCTGGCGGCGCATTGCGGCTGGCGTGCACCACCGCTGAGGTGGCTGGGAGCCGCTGCTCCTCGTAGGCCTGCAACGCCTCGGGCACCGACTGGCGCGACTGCAGGCAGTCGGCCAGAGTCCGGGCGTCGATGATGGCCTGGCCCGCGCCGTTGGAGCCTCGCGGGTACATGGGGTGGGCGGCGTCGCCGAGGAGCGTCACCCGGCCGTGGGTCCAGCGGGGCAATGGATCGCGGTCGACCATCGGGTACTCGAGGATCTGCTCCGAGCCCTTGATGAGCCCGGCCACGTCGAGCCAGTCGAAGGTCCAGTCGGCGAAGACGTCGTAGAAGTCCTCGAGGCGGCCGGTGCGGTTCCAGTCCTGCTCGT
>VXNG01000096.1 GCA_009840695.1 Acidimicrobiaceae bacterium | reverse complement strand
GGTCGCCGGTTCGAAGCCGGTCGTCCGCTCGGATGGATACCGCCGGAGCCCTCCGTGGGGACCCTGGAGCGGGGCTCGGCGACATGGGCGGCGTGGCGATCTGCACGCTCGGCGACTACTGGCGGCCCGACCGTGACGAGCGCACCGAGGTCGGCGAGCTGGTCCACCAGGCCAAGGACCGGGGCGACCCGGGGGCCGCGTCGGAGCTGGCTGAGCGGTTCGCCTGCCTGGCCGGGAACCTGCCAGAGGCGGACGGCGTCTCGCCGCGTCTGGTGATCCCGGTCCCGTCCAGGCCGGCTCCCGACGGCAGCGATGACGGCCCGCATCTCGCGGAGCGGTTGGCCGCGTCCCTGGCCGCGGCCGGGGCGGGGGAGTACCGGCCGGGCCTCGTGGTGAAGGGCAATCCCACGCCCCGTCTGCGTCACGTCGATCCCGAGCAGCGGGCGGAGGTGGCGGCCTCAGCGGGCTACAGGGCTCGTGAGCCGGTGGCCGGGCGCCACATCGTGGTGGTCGACGATGTGGTGCTGACCGGCACCACTCTGAACGCGGTGGCGACCTGCCTGCGCGACGCAGGCGCGGCCTCGGTCACCGCGGCCGTAGCGGCCCGAACCAGGCTCCGCTGAGACCGCCCGTGAGCCGGCCGACGGTACGCTGCGAGTCCCTGCGCCGGTGCCCGAGCGGACCAAGGGAACGGCCTGCAAAGCCGTAAAGCCGCGGGTTCAAATCCCGCCCGGCGCTCCAACGGCGGGTTCGCGCGCATCTAGCGTTCAAGTTCGCCAACGACCGCAAGCGGTCTTGACGGCGGGATTGGACGTCCGGGCGGGTTGTCTCGTCGGTGATGAGACAGTGCCGCGCGGGTCGGCTTGTCCGCCTACGGGTGCCTGTCGAGTTCAGTCATTGGGTGGACTTGGTGTGGCTGTTGTGCAGTAGCGCTTCCCTGATGGCGTCCATGAGATGTTGCGGGGGGCTTGCGCCGTCTGCGAGACATCCGGTGAACCCGCCGGCGTCGTAGTAGCCGAATGCGTCGCCGTAGCGGTTGCCTTCAGAGTCGTAGTAGCCCTCCCAAGCCACGAAGTTGCCGTTGTGCCAGCCGGGGCCGCGGTGAGTGATGTGGCGTGTGATCATCACCATTGCGTCCACAAGCAATTCCTCACGCAGATCGTCGCTGGCGAGCCCATAGCCACGGCAGCCTGCGTAATGCTCATAGAACTGAGCTTGTACGAGCGGCCAGTCCCCGCCGCCTAGCCCGTTGTTCCAGGCGTGGCCGAGTTCGTGTAGCAGCGTGTTATCGAGTCGGCGCGGCTCAGCGAATGGTCCGTCGCTCGGCCTTAGCACATTGAGCGTGAACCACAGTTGCGTCCGAGCGCCGGGGGTGGCAGTGACCGCGGCTGCTGGAGCGGATGTTCCCGGCAGCTGCGGGTCATAGAAGCGCACGTCAGAGGCGTCCCACGCTGCTCGCACCCAGGGCCAGTCCGATTCATAGCGCGCGACAACCGCCTCAAGTCTTGCGACACCTTCATCGTGAACGTTTGGATGCACTCGCAGCGTTGCCGTTCGTGTCTCGGCTTCCGTTAGCAGCGCCACCACTTTGAGCCAGTCTTGTGCATCGATCGCGTCGTAGAGCGCTGAGCCTGCCATCGCGACCACATCGGGATCTGCTGTGTGCATTGCCAGGTGAGCGTCTTCCGCCGCACGCATCGCCTCTTGCAGCGCTTCTTCTGCCGCACGTCGGGCCGCTTCTTCGGTGGCTAGCCGCGTCTCTGTGGCCACTGTCGCCGCGGTCCGGTCTTCCACGATTGCTATCTCGGCTTCTGGGTAGGTCACCGGAACAGTCGTCGGCGGCGCGGTCGCTTCATGGTGGGTAGTGCCGAAGTCGTTTTCTGGCGGCTCTATATCGTTCTGCGTCTCGCCAGCGCTGGGGAGGGAGGTCGTAGCTATGGCGGAAGTCACAGCGGAGCGGCTCTGTTGGATTTCGTGCCAGCGCAGCACCACCCCCGTCACGGCGGCACCGCCAAGCGGGCTGGCCAACAGCACCACCGCGATCACGAGCGCTCTCCCAGAATGAGTCTTCACGGCGAGCCAAACGCCATGTCAGCGGTTGCTCCCACGGCTGCTGCGGCCCCGAAAGCGCTCCGGACGACGAGCAGGCGTCACCTTGCTTCGAGCGTCCTGCCAGCGCTGCGGCGCTTGCACTTGCTGAACACGATGGTGCCTGGCAAGGCGGCCAGCAATCCGACACCGCCCACAACGATGGCCCCCGCCACCAGTTGAACAAACTCCTCGTCGGTGGATGTGCCGAAGGCACCTACGAGACCAGCCAGTACAGCCAAGCCGAACAAGATCCACCCCGGCAGCGCCACCAAGAAGCCGATGCCCTGACCAGTCGTCCAGTCCGGCTCGCGCGTGACGGTTGGCTGACGAGCGGGCGAGGGCCGATACGCGGTTTGATCTGACATGACGAAGGCTTCCTTCCAGCCGGAGACCCGGCGCACGCTAGCGAAGTCCGTGAACGAAGCGTTTGCAACGTCTGCCGTGACTGTGCTCAGGTCCTATAGGTCGAGCGCGTCCCACGGACTTCGGAGCCACCCTCGAGGGGTCCGCCTGGAGGTCGGCCCAGACCCGACGGTGTGAGTTCAGACCGTCATGCGGCTAGTCGGCTGGGGTGATGGTGCTGATCAGGTCGTGGTCCTTGAACGCTCTCGCGATGCGGTCGTCTGCCGTGATCAGTTGGCAGTGGAGGCTCTCGGCGAGGGCGATGTACAGGGCGTCGTAGAAGCTGAGGTTGTGGCGCAGCTGCCAGGCCCGCGCCGCGATCGCCCCGTGGATCGGGTGACGGCGATGAACAAGGCGCTCGGCCATCAACCGCGCTGAAGCCCCTACGCCGTCGGCGAGGTCGCCGCGCAGCACCATTGAGCGCAGCGCGTTACCAACCTCGGCATCGATCAAGTGAGGCGCGGCGCGGCGGTGGCCCCGCAGCATCGCCCGCGCCTGGTCCCCGAGGGAGTCAGTGGACGCAACGGCGGCAACGAGCGTCGAGG
>VXNG01000046.1 GCA_009840695.1 Acidimicrobiaceae bacterium | reverse complement strand
AGCCGCGCGTCCTGCCGACTCTCACCGCCACTGCGTACAGCAGATCCCCCATGCGACCCGCCTGAGCTTCGGCGCGGATGTAGTCGCCGTCGATCACCTGCCCGTCCCAGGGCGACACCGCCTTGCCCCGAGACCAGGTGGCCGCCGCCTTCGGGTCGTAGCCTTCGAGCGCGCCCCGCCCTTCGAGAATCTCGAAGACAGGCTGGTCCAACTCCACGCCGTCGCGCCGAGTCACCAGCCGAACCGCGACCGGCTTGTCTCCCTTCCGCAGCCACCAGTCCCCCACCAACGGGACCGTCTTCCCAGTCCGAGGACACGCCACCGTCCGCGCGTAAATGTAAGCAACAACGCGCTCGGTGACATCGTCCAGCGGGAACGACCGCACCAAGCGGTCCCTCAGACGCCCAACGAGGCGATTGCCCCACTTGTCTAGGTCTTCGGTCAACTCCAAGCCGTACGTAGAAGTCGTTGAAACCCCAGCCCGCAGCACGCCAACTGCCACCGGGTTCAACTCATTGGCCAGTGTCGGAAGACCGTATCGCAGCGCCTGGAACGGGATCGATCCACCACCGGCAGTTGGATCGATGACGGACGGAACACCGCCCCAGACGGAGCCCAGCACCTCATGCAACCGCGCCACATCCTCAAGGGGCGGGCTGTTCTTGAAGGCCTGCTTGTAGCCGTATCCGTTTCCCGGAAGCCTCCTGCCGAGCGCGTTGGCCTCGTCAATCAGTCTCCGAGCCTTCACCGGGTCGCCAAGAACGCCACAAAGCTTCAAGAACCACTTGCGGTAGGCGTCCTCGGACTTAAGTTCGGCGTGCTGCGGGAACCGTGCGGCTAGCCCAGGCACCCAGGCGGGCATCACGCTGCCGAGCACCGCGGCCGCGCTGGCCACCAGCGGCCGCCGGGCCCACCAGACGTGCAGCGTCTTGAGCTTCGGAAACTGTCCCGGTATCGGCGCGCTCTCACGGACGCACTCGATGCCGATCTCCTCGACCGGCAGCCATTTCTCGATCAGCAGTCTGGGCCGGTCATCGCCGCCGCCGGCTTGAGGACTCACCTCAGGCCCCTCCCGGAAGCTCGACGACCATCTCGGGACTCATGCTGCGATGCCAGTCGCCTCGGCGCATCTCAGCCGTCGGCCAGCAGCAAACGCAGGGCCCGCAGCGCCCTGTTCCCGGCACTGCCGCGGGCCTTGGCGTACCAGTACAGACACTCCTCGTCTCCCAGCGACTCCACCCCGGCCAGCACCGCGGCACGCCGTTGCGGGCAGCGCATCGGCAGTGCTGAGAGAGTCGTCAACGCGAGGCGCACTCCCGGCGTCTGCGTCAGGTTGAACGGCCGCCTCCGCCCCTGGCCGACGGCCTCCGTCGAGTAGCCGTCGGTAGTGGCCGCGCTTGTCACCGCCCGTCGCAGCGGTCCAGCCCGCTCTGGCGACACCGAAGCAACCGGCTCGAGCCCGGCGGGCGACTCCTCCCACAACGCGAAGCCCCATCCCTGCTGGCCGTCAGCGATCAGCCGAAGCACGAATCGCCTCTCAGTCCTACTGGGGACCGGCACGCTCGCCCGGTGCAGCCGCGGATGTATCGGCGACCTCGGCCGTCAGGGTCACATGACCCGGCGCGGCCCGGCGCAACACCTCGGCGAACTGTCGGAAGTCCGCTCCCACGCAGTCGATGGCGTCAGCTTGCGAAGCGGTCAACGTCAGGCTTCCGGCCACATCGGAGGCTCCGGCCAACGCCCCCCAAAACGCCTCGAATACCGGCGCGCACGTAGCAGCCGAGCCGTCGAAACGGAGCGAGACGGCCCCCGAGGGCTCCATGAACTCAGCGGTGGCGTCAAGCTTCAGGCCCACGTCGAAGCGCGCCATCTGCGGCACGCACATCCCGAGTACTAGGAACGGCTGCACACCCTGGCCCGACTCGGCGCTGACGCGGACCGCGACCTGCGACAGGCGCTGCGTCCCGGCGTCGCGCATGGCGTCGTCGAGCTTCTGCAATGCCGCTGCGGCACTCCCGTGAGCCTCCAGGACGCGTGGACCGGACCGGTCGCTGCCGCACCCACCGTCCTGGCCGCCGACGGCCAAACCATCGCCCGACGCGGGGCCGGGCTGAGTCGGGCCGTCGGGCGGGTCTCGCCGATCGGTGTCCGCAGACGGCTCCACCAGCAGGCCGAGCTGCCCGGCCCGCTCGATTGTGTAGAGCATCACGTCTTCGGCGATGCGCACGCTGTTCGGCGGATCCTGTCGTGTGAAAACAGTGCCGGACGCGGCGTCGTGGCAGACCCACGTGCCGTTGCGCACGCCGGCCGCGACCGCTTTGCCGATGAGGGCCGGGTCGAGGACCACGGCCTGGGATGGATCGCGCCACGGCGACCGTGCCAGCGCCTTCGTCGAAATCTCGCTGCCCTGGTCGAATCCCGACGAACGGGCAAGTGCATCGGTGGCCGGCGGCGAGTCCCTGACCTTCGAGTAGTCGCGCAACAGCTTCAACACCCTGTCGGTCTGGGCGCCGCTGGCCTTGCCCTGGTCGGCGGGCGGCAACGGCAACAGGCGAAGCTGCACCCCGCCGTCGCTAGAGGCCCGCTCGGGCCACCAAACGTGCTGGTAGGCGCGGCTCAGGGCCATACGCGACTCCAGCGCGGCGGTGGCCGCCAGCTCCTTTAGCTTATTGACGACTGCGGAGCTGAAGTCGCCCTTCTGCTGGCGGGCCACGACTCGCTTGGCGGCCAGCTCGAAGCCGATCTTCTCGCGGGCCGCGGCGATGTGGGCCTTCTCGGCCAAGAGGAACACCAGGCCGTTGCGGTACGTCCTGTGCGTCTCGCCGGCACCGCTGCGGTCGGCGATCAGGCGCACCGGGCGAGGGGGCGCGGCCTCCTCGGGCTTCACGGCCTCGGCTGGACTGAGCACGACCAGTTGGAGCCGGGGCGCGTCGGCGATGTCGCCCGGCGCGGCCGGGAAGTGGACCGCGTGCAGCGACCCCGACGGAGCGAAGAGGCTGCGGACCTTGGACTCCAGTTCGTCGGTGATCTCCGTGTGCGAG
>VXNG01000150.1 GCA_009840695.1 Acidimicrobiaceae bacterium | reverse complement strand
GGGTCAGGATCAGGCCGCTCGCCCCGACCAGCGAGCCCGCGATGATCAGCAGCGAATTGTCGAGCACGAATCCGGCGGCCACGGCGGCCATGCCCGACAGCGAGTTCAGCAGCGCGATCACCACTGGCATGTCGGCGCCGCCGATGGGCGACACCACCAGCACACCGAGCACGGCCCCAACCGCCACCAGCAGCCACATCCACAGCGGATTGCCGGCATCGGCGATCATCAGCACCGCGAAGACGATGGCAGCCGCGACACCGGCCACGCTCACCACCTGCATCCCCTTGAATCCGGACCACTTCAGCGTCTCCTGCAGCTTCCCGAAGGCGATGAGGCTGCCGGTGAAGGTGACCGCGCCGATCAGCGCGGCCAGCCCGGCCGCGGCCGACAGCCGGGGAGAATCGGTAGCAAGGTCGGCCGCCTCGATGTACGACGCCGCCGCGACCAGCACCGAGGCGCCGCCGCCGAAGCCGTTGAACAGCGCCACCAGCTCGGGCATGGCCGTCATCTGCACCCGCACGGCCAGCACCGCTCCCACCGCCGTTCCCAGCACCAGGCCGGCGATGATCCACTCGAAGCCCAAGATGGCGTTGTCGGTGAGGGTGACAACGATCGCGATGAGCATCCCGGTCGCGCCGAACTGGTTTCCCCTCACGGCGGTCCGGGGCCGGCTGAGACGCTTGAGGCCGAGGATGAAGAGCACAGCCGAGGCGAGGTATCCCAGCGTGGTCCAGTCGTCCATCACCGGTCTCCAGAGCCTTCGGACGGCGATGCCGGCCGGTCCTCAGAGGATTTCTCCCGGCGGCGCTTGGGGCCGAACATCCCCAGCATCCGGTGGGTGACCAGGAAGCCTCCCACCACGTTGATCATTGCCAGAGTGACGGCCGCGAATCCGAGCACCGCGGTGAAGGTGCTGTGGTCGGCGCCGGCCGCCACCAGCGCGCCGACGATGGTGATGCCGGAGATGGCATTGGACCCCGACATAAGCGGGGTGTGAAGGGTGGGCGGCACCTTGGTGATCAATTCGACGCCGAGGAACACGGCCAGCACGAAGAGAGTCACTGCGATAAGGAGATCCACCGGACTAGCCCTCCCCGGTCGCTTCCGACCCGTCGAGCGCCTCGGCCACGCCCGGATGTACCACCGCGCCGTCGCGTGTCACCAGCATGGCCTCCAGGATCTCGTCGTCGCGGAGATCGACCTCGCCATCAGGGGCGAGGTGACGCAGGAAGGCCACGAGATTGCGGGAGAACATCTGGCTGGCGTGGCGGGCGCACCGCGACACCAGGTCGGTGGGAGCGAGGACGGTCACACCGCCCCGCTCGACCTCGGCGTCGGACTGCGACACGGCGCAGTTGCCGCCTCGCTCGGAGGCCAGGTCGATGACGACCGAGCCGGGGGCCATAACGTCGACCATCCCCGCGGTGAGCAGCAGCGGCGACGCCCTCCCGGGGATGGCCGCGGTGGTGATCACGACATCGGAGGCGCCCACGTAGGGGGCCAGCAGCTCCTGCTGGCGGTCGGCGACATCGGTACTCTGAGCGCGGGCGTAGCCGCCCGAGTCCTCGACGCCAGCGGTGTCGGCTCCCGCCTCGGAGAGGTCCAGCTCCACCGCTCGGGCACCCATCGAGCGGATCTGCTCGACCGCGGCCGGTCGCACGTCGTACCCCTCGACCACGGCACCGAGGCGCCGGGCGGTGGCGATGGCCTGGAGACCGGCTACGCCCGCACCGAGCACCAGCACCCGCGCCGGGGCCAACGTCCCGGCCGCGGTCATCATCAGGGGGAACATCTGCGGCAGCCGGCTCGCAGCCAGGAGCACAGCCTCGTAGCCGGCGATCGTGCCCATCGAGGACAGCACGTCCATGGTCTGCGCCCGGGTGATGCGGGGCACCAGATCCATGGAGAAGGCGCAGGTGCCCTCGTCGGCGTGTCGCTGAGCGCGCCGCGACATCCACAGCGGATCGAACACGCCGACGAAGGTCAACCGGGAGTCGGCGCCGCCGCGCCCGGCGGACAAATCGCGCACCGAGACGACCAGATCAGCCGTACAAACCTCGCCGGAATCGACTACTGAGGCACCGGCGTCACGGTAGGCGTCGTCGTCGATATCCGCACCCGTACCGGCGCCCTGCTCGACTAGAACGTCGCATCCGTGGCCCACCATGGCCTGCACACCGTCGGGAACAAGAGCCACCCGCTTCTCCTGCGGTGCAGGCTCACGCAGCAATCCCAGGCGCACGAAGCATGGAGCCTAGCGCCCACTCCCGAATTGGCAGCCCAGGAGTCCCAAATGGGCACTCACCGCTGCCAATTCCCCGGCTTGCCGCCTATCCGACCCGAATTGGCAGCCCAGGAGTCCCAAATGGGCACTCACCGCTGCCAATTCCCCGGCTTGCCGCCTATCCGACCCGAATTGGCAGCCCAGGAGTCCCAAATGGGCACTCACCGCTGCCAATTCCCCAGCCGCCGCTGTCGGCCTGGCGGTGCAGGGATAATCTCCGCTTGAAGATCGCTGACCACACGAGGTGACCGTGAGCACCATCATCCACACCAGCCCCCTGCCCGACGTGGACATTCCCGACCAGTCCATCACCGAGTGCGTGTTCGCGTCGGCCGCGGACCGCGCTCACGAGGTGGCCATCACCGACGGAGCCTCGTCGTCGTACACGTTCTCGGAGCTTCACGCCGCGGTGCGCAGCCTCGGCGGCGGGCTCAGCTCCCGGGGCGTGGGCCCCGGCACGACCGTCGCCATCCTCGCTCCTAACGTCCCCGAATACGCCATCGTGTTCCACGGCATAGCCCTCGCCGGCGGGACCGTCACGACGATCAACCCCACCTACGGCCCCGAGGAGGTGCGCCATCAGCTCACCGACGCAGGAGCCTCGTGGATCGTGACGATCCCGATGTTCCTGGAGACAGCCCGAACCGCCTCGGAGGGCACCGGCGTGGAGCAGGTCGTGGTCATGGGAGAGGCGGAGAGGGCCATCCCACTGGCCTCGCTGTTCGGGCCGCCCATCGACCAGGTGCCGGTGGACTACGCCGAGC
>VXNG01000119.1 GCA_009840695.1 Acidimicrobiaceae bacterium | reverse complement strand
GGCCGCTCGGGCCACGGCCTCGCCCGTATGGGTCGGACTCGTGGACCCAGCCGCCCGGCCTCTGCGCCTCACCGGCGGGTTTCGCTGGTGGGAGGCCGGTCGAGCAGTGCCCGGTACGCCGCGGCGGCGGGACGGCCGTCCTCGATCACCGCCCGCACCTCCTCGGTGATGGGCATATCCACACCCAGCGAGCGGGCCAGCGACGCCACCACCGGAGTCGACTTCACTCCCTCGGCCACCTGGTCCATTGACGCCACGATCTCCGCGATCGATTCGCCCCGTCCCAGCCGCTCGCCCACATGGCGGTTGCGGCTCTGGACGCTAACGCAGGTGGCCACTATGTCGCCGATACCGGCCAGGCCCGCGAACGTGAGCGGATCACCGCCGAGAGCCACGCCCAGGCGGGTCACCTCGGCTAGCCCGCGGGTGATGAGCGCGGCCCGGGTGTTGTCGCCGGCTTCGAGGCCGTCGGAGATCCCGGCGGCCAGGGCGATCACGTTCTTGGTTGCGCCCGCGATCTCGGCCCCGACGACGTCGGTGTTGGTGTACACCCGGAAGTCGCCGGCGCAGAACACATCCCGGAGCTCTTCCGCTAGAGAGGCGTCCGCGGGCGCCATGGCCAGCACGGCCGCGGCAGCCTGGCCCCCGAGGATCTCCTTGGCCAGGTTGGGCCCGGTCAGGACCCCTACTGGACATCCGGGCAGTTCGTCTGCCACTACCTCTGTCATTCGCTTGCAGGTGTGGCTCTCGAGGCCCTTGGTGAGCGACACGATCGGAGTCCACTCCGCCACGTGCGATCGCAGGAGACGCAGAGTGTCCCGGAAGCCATGAGACGGCACGGCCATCACCACCGCGTCGGCGCCGCCGGCCGCATCGGCGATGTCGGCGGTGGCTCGCAGGTCGGGATGCAGTCGCCGACCGGGAAGGTAGCGAGCGTTCTCGCCGGTGGAGTTCACCACGTTCGCTACGGCAGCATCGCGTGCGTACAGCACCGTAGGCGCATTGTGAGCACAGAGATGGGCAACCGTCGTGCCCCAAGACCCGCCACCGATCACCGCGACCCGGACCTTCACAACCGCAACCCTAGACTCGCCCCCGACCCCACCCCGAATGCCCGGAGGCACCCAGTGGCGTTGCTGCAAGCTCCCGAAGACCCATCCACGGCGGTGATCGTGCCGGTCCGCTCCTTCGCGGGCGCGCTGTCGCGGCTCACGGGGATGCTGGGCGAGCGCCGGTGTCACGACCTGATGCGGCTGATGGCGAGCCGGGTGGTGGCCGCCGCCGACGGGTTGCCGGTCCATGTGGCCACCGACGACGCCGAGGTCGCGGCCTGGGCGTCGGATCTGGGAGCCGAGGTCGCCCCGGTAGGGCGGCCCGGACTGTCCATTGCGGTCTCCGTGACCGTGGACCGCCTCGCAGCGGCTGGTATCGAGCGAGCCGTGGTGGCTCACGCCGACCTTGCGCTGGCCCGCACACTGCGTCCCGCCGTGGGCTCAGGGCTGGTGATCGTGCCCGATCGGCGGCGCGACGGGTCGAACGTACTCTGCGTGCCCACCGACTGCGGCTTCCGATTCGACTACGGGCCCGGCTCCTTCCATCGCCACGTGGCCGAGGCCGAACGTCTGGGTCTGGCCGTGACCGTCGTGAATGACGACGCCCTGGCCGCGGACATGGACTACCCCGAGGACCTACTGGCCCTGCCCGCATCCGAGAGCCGTGCCCTAGGCCTCGACTCGCTGGCCGTGAGCCCGTGACCACGGTCGACGTTGCCGTGCCGGCACGGGCGCTGGCGGTGGGCGCCCATCCGGACGACATCGAGTTCGGCTGCGGAGCGACGCTGACCAAGTGGTCCGAGGCGGGCTGCGAGGTGAGCCTGCTGGTATGCACTGACGGCTCCAAGGGGACCTGGGACGCCAACGCGGACTTAGCGGCCCTGGTCGACCGGCGGAAACGGGAACAGTCCGAGGCTGCCCGCCGTCTGGGCGCTACCGGCCAGGTGCGTTTCCTCGGGGAGGTGGACGGGGAGTTGGAGGTGACCATGGCGCTGCGCAGCCGGATGGCCAAGATCATCCGGGAGCTGCGTCCAGCGGTCGTCCTGGGCCACGACCCCTTCAAGCGGTGGCGCCTGCACCCCGATCACCGGGCTGCGGGCTTCCTTTGTATGGACGCAGTGGTTGCGGCTCGCGACCCCCACTTCTTCCCCGAGCACGGCGTCGGTCACCACCGGCCCGCCGAGCTGCTGCTATTCGAGTGCGAGGCTCCCGATCACGTCGAGCAGGTCACCGAGGCCCGGATCGAGGCCAAGGTACGCGCCCTGCTGGCTCACGAGAGCCAGTTCGAGAGCACGCACGGCATCAGCCGGCAGGACGATGGAGCGGAGATGGCCGCATTCAGCGATCGTGTCTTCGAGAAGTGCCGCTCCGCCGGGCGCAGGGCAGGACTGCCCTACGGCGAGGCGTTCAAGCGCGTCGAGCGCGTGTGATCGGCGCAGGTGGACCCCCAGGGCCCCGAACCCGCACCCCTGGGCGACATGCCTGACCTCGCAGCTGCACCTCGAGGACTCAGCCCCGCGGAGGTCGAGCAGCGCAAGCGTGAGGGCCGCACCAACGACGTGCCCGACGCCCCGGTCCGCACCGTGGGCCAGATCGTGCGCAACAACGTGCTCACCCCGGTCAACGCCATCATCGGTTCAATGTTCGTGCTCATCATGGTGGCCGGCTTCCCCGCCGACGCCCTGTTCGCCGGAGTGGTGGTGTCGAACAGCGTCATCGGCATCGCCCAGGAGTTGAAGGCCCGCCGGACGCTGCACCGGCTGGCCGTGCTGTCGGCGCCCCAGGCCCGGGTCGTGCGAGACGGCCGGACACAGGAGGTCGGCACAAGCGAGGTTGTGGCCGACGAGATCCTGGAACTCCAGCCAGGAGACCAAGTGGTGGTGGACGGCGAGGTGGTGGCCGCTCGGGGCCTCGAGATCGACGAGTCGCTGCTGACCGGCGAGAGCGACCCGGTCGACAAGTCCTCCGGCGACGGCGTGATGTCGGGATCGTTCGTGAACG
>VXNG01000091.1 GCA_009840695.1 Acidimicrobiaceae bacterium | reverse complement strand
ACCTACCGGGAGATCACCGCCATGTGCCAGCAGGTGTTCGGCGGCATCGGCTTCACTGTGGAGTACGACATCCAGCTCTACTTCCGCCGAGCCAAGCAGCTCCAGCTCTCCTGGTGGGACCAGACCACCTGCGAGGACCGCATCGCCGACGCCGTCCTGGGTCCCAGCTAGCCGGCATCGGCGGCGCCCTCCAGCGCGGCGATCCGCTCGCCGTGACCCATCACTTGAGCAAGCAGGCGGCCATGATCGGCAAGCAGACGGCCGTGATCGGCAAGCAGGTGGCCATGCGCTTCCTGGGTGGCCTCGATCCGTGCCAGTCGCTCTCGTATATCGCCCAGGAGCTCTTCGTGTCTATCGAGACGCGTGCCGAGGGCGCGAATGTCCGACTTGATTGATGAGAGAAAGAAGCCGAGCAGCCCCAAGATTCCCGCACCCAATACTCCGATGATCGCTTCTGCCACCGTCATGTCCTCCCAAGTATAGCATGTCCAACAGTCGAGGCCATCAGGCGATAGTGATACAGCTCAACATAGCATGAAAAATACCAAATGGCTCACCTCCCGCCGGGTGGACCTGCTGCTGGGTGTGGCCGTGACCGTGGCCGCGGTGAGCGGTCTGGTGTCCTGGGGCGTGGGTACCGGCTGGGCTCGCTGGGTGACGATCGTCCACGCGCTGGCCGGACTGAGCCTGCTGGCTCTCGCCCCCGCGAAGCTCAGAGGCTCGGTCCGCGCCGGGCTGAAGCGGCGGCGGGCCACCCGATGGCTGTCGATGCTGCTCGGCCTGCTGGTCACAGCCACGGTGGTTCTCGGGATCCTGCACGCCACCGGGCTGTGGCACGGGGTGGGCTACTGGTCGGCACTGTGGACCCATTTCCTGCTGGCCGCGCTGCTGGCGCCGCTGGTGATCTGGCACATCGTGAGCCGCCCGGGCCGTCCCCGCCTGGCCGACCTCGACCGCCGGACCCTCATCGGCGGTAGCGCCGCGGTCGCGGCGGCCGGCATCGCCTACGGGGTCCAGCAACTCGTGGTCGGCGACAACCGGCGTTTCACCGGGTCCCATGAGATCGCCTCATTCAATCCGGCGGAGATGCCGACGACCATGTGGCTCAACGACCGCTCGCCCCGGGTGCCGGCCTCAGGCTGGCAGTTGACCATCGCGGAAGAGCCGGTTTCGCTGGAGGACCTCCGGGCCCGAGCCGTGCCATTGCAGGCCGACCTCGACTGCACCGGCGGGTGGTGGAGCCGGCAGTCGTGGGACGTGGTACCGCTGGCCGAGCTGATGCCACCGGTAGACTCGCCGACGCTGGAAGTCACCTCGCTGACCGGGTACAGCCGCCTCTTCCCGGCCCGAGACGCCGGGAACCTCTACCTCGCGACCGGCTACAACGGCGAGCCCCTGCGCCGGGGCCATGGCGCGCCCGTCCGGCTGGTGGCGCCCGGGCGACGGGGCTTCTGGTGGGTCAAGTGGGTGAGCCGGATCGACCTGATCGACCGCCCGTGGTGGCTTCAACTGCCGTTCCCGCTGGAGTAGCCGCCAGCGAGGCAGCGGTGGCCGCCGCAGCCTGCCGGTAGGCGGCCCGTGCCGCGGCGGCGTCTGCTCCGCGCGCCGGCTCCACATCGTCTCCGGCACCCAGACCCCAAGCCTCTGTTGCGCCGCTCAGGCTGAGGCCTACGTGCTGCGCAGCCTGCACGCACGCTCCGGTCGCCACCGCTTCCTCGGCGTCGGGCACTCGCACCGGCGCTCCCCAGCAGTCGGCGGCGATCTGGCGGTAGGCCGGGCTGCGGGCCCCGCCCCCGACAAGGTTCAGCCGACCCCCGACCGACGCTCCCGCTTCAGCCAGGGCGTCGACGCCGTCGAGCAGGGCGCACACCACGCCCTCATGTGATGCCCTGGCCAGGTCGGCCGGTGACGTGTCGAAGCCCAGTCCGTAGAGCGATCCGGCGGCTTCGGGCAGGTTCGGCGTCCGTTCCCCGTCGAGGTACGGCACCATCACCGCGCCGCCCGCACCGGGAGGCGACGAGAGCGCTGCAGTGGCGAACTGGCCGCGGTCGAGCCCCAACCATCGGGCAACCGCGTCGGTGACCCTGGTTGCGTTGAGGGTGCAGACCAGCGGCAGGAAGGCGCCGGCGGCGTCGCAGAATCCGGCCACTGCGCCGGTGGCGTCGTGGGTGGGCGTGGCCGACACCGCGTAGGCCGTGCCCGAGGTGCCTAGCGACACCGCGACGTCGCCGGGCCCCAGGCCCATGCCCAGCGCCGCAGCCATGTTGTCGCCCGTCCCCGCGCCCACCGGGATGCCCTCCGGCAGCCCGGTGGCAGCCGACGCCGACGGAGTGACTCGGCCGGCCGCGGCGTCGAAGGCTCGCACTTCCGGCAGCGCCTCGATCCATTCGGCACCGGAGCGGCCACCGACCAGATCGAGCAGATCGGCCCGGTACCTGCCGGCGGCGGTGTCGTACCAGCCCGTGCCGGAGGCGTCTCCCCGATCGGTTGCGTGCTCGCCGGTGAGCCGCCCGGTTAGGTAGTCGTGGGGCAGCGCGACGCGGGCGATCCTCGCGACGGCTCCCGGCTCGTGTTGTGCCAGCCAGGCCAGCTTGGTGACGGTGAACGACGCCACCGGCACCGACCCGCAGGCGGCGGCCCAACCCACAGCTCCGAGTCGCTCGACCAACTCGGCCGCTTGTGGAGCGGAGGTGGTGTCGTTCCAGAGCTTGGCCGGGCGCACCGGCTCGCCGGCGCGGTCGAGCACCACCAGCCCGTGCTGCTGTCCGGCTACCGACACCGCGGCCACCTCCCCGACATGGGGGCCGCACTGGCTCAACGCTTCGACCAGCGCCCGCCACCAGGCCCGGGGGTCCTGCTCGCTGCGGGGCGGGTCGGCGGGCGGATGGGCGGCCCGGCCGGCCGCCACCACCGTCCCGGTATCGACCTCGCGCAGCTCGACCTTGGTCGACTGGGTGGACGAGTCGATCCCGGCGACCAGCACTGTCAGGTCACCAAGTCGTCAGCGGACCCGCTCGATGTAGCGGTTGACCAGGTTCTCCAGCGCCTCCTGGCGCCCTGAGCGGGGC
>VXNG01000229.1 GCA_009840695.1 Acidimicrobiaceae bacterium | reverse complement strand
TGGAGCATCTCTTCTCCGACGATGCGCTGGAGCAGATCCGCTCCCAGGGCTCGGGTGAGGTGAGGATCGGGCCCAACCCGGTGAGGATCGGTCGGGACTTCCTCGACGACTTGCACCAACACGACGTGGCTGCGGCTGCGGCCTCACTGGGCCGGCCCATGCTGGTGGTCCAGGCCGGTGCCGACACCGTGGTGGGCCCCGAGCAGACCGAGGCACTGGCCCGGGCCGGCTCGGCGACTCTCCACACCATCGCCGGCGCCGACCACCTCTTCACGGACCGGCGCCATTCCGACGAGCTGGTCCTGACCATCCTCGACTGGCTGACAGGCGTCAGGGCCGGAGCCTGATCCCGGCTCGGCAGACCGGCCGGGTGCCCTACCCGTCTGGGTCGGTGTCGGCGGGGAGGATCCGCAGGGGCCGGCCACTCAGGGATCGCACGACCCGGAAGTGGCGCTCGTCCAGTGTTCCGATGGTGTCGGTGTCGTACCGATCTGCCAGCACTACCAACGATGCGTCGGTCAGGCCCAGCGGCAGGTCCTGGTAGCGCTCGACGACGGTACGGGCCCGCGCCATGTCGTCAAGGCCGAAGGATGCCAGTTCGTAGGCACCTGAGGACAACTCTGCGAGCAGTGTCAGTTCGGCGTCCACACCTGCAATCCGCGCGGTCAGGTAGTCCAACTCGGCGAGCACCAGGGGCGACACCACCAGTGGCCGAACGTTGCGGAGAACCTGCGCGCACTCGACGTGCATCCGCTGGTCGGGCACGAAGGCCGCCAGCAGCAGGCTGGTGTCGACGATCAAGTCCCGAAGCCCAGGTCGGCCAAGAGTTCGTCTACTCGCTCGGCCACCGTCAGATCGCCCCAGCCCTCAGAGAACAGGGGGACCGTGGGGGCCACCTCCCGTCGGCTGAGAGCCTCTTCGAGGGCGTCGCGCACGATGGAAGCCTCGGTTCGGCGATCCTGCAGTGCGGCCTGCTCCAGCCGCCGCTTCAGGTCGTCGGGAAGATAGACCGTCGTCTGCCTCACGCAATGTATTGTACCATGTATTGCACTCCAGTTGTGCCAACTGGCATTTAGCGAACATATGTTTGTATAATGGGCCGATGGCGGTCCCATCCACGGCGCGGGTGCTTCCCGACCGGGCCGGCGCGCTCGCCGGAGGAGCCCATGAACGGCGAATTCCGATGGAGGGGGCACTGGCGCCGCTGCTGCCGGAGGGCAGCATCCGACGGGGCACTGCGGTAGCGGTCAGCGGCCTCGGCTCGATGACGCTGGCTATAGCGCTGGCGGCCGAGGCCTCCCGGCGAGCCAGTTGGGTGGCCGCGGTGGGGATGGCCGATCTGGGGGTGGCAGCGCTGGTCGAGAGAGGCGTCGACTTGGGTCGGTGGGCGCTGGTGAACCTCCCCGTTGGAGTCCGGAGTCGGGACAGGAGCCTGAGTGCGGATGTGCTGGGCGCAGTGGTAGGCGGATTCGACCTCGTTCTGGTGGGACCTGAAGTCAGGGTGGGAAGTGCGACGGCGAGACGGCTACTGGCCCGGATGCGCGAGCACGGCACCTCACTGATCTGCGCCCTCGGCAGCGACACCTCCGTAGACATCGCCAATGGCCTCCAGCCCGAACTGCGCATGACGATCGACCGGACGCGGTGGACGGGAATCCACGGCGGCCACGGGCGGCTGCTGGCCCGTCAGGCCGAGGTGACCGTCTGGGGCCGGGGAGCTGCGTCCCGGCTCCGCCGGATACCGATGTGGCTGCCTTCGAAGGACGGCCGGGTGGCTTGCGCGGAGCCCGACCAGATCTCAGCTTTCGACGACAGCTTCGAGAACGTCAGAGAGCGTCGAGCGGGCTAGCCGTGGCCCAACGACGGACGGCTCCTCAACCGTCACTCCCCCAACCTCAGGCAACGCCGGCGCGGATGGTTGTAGTGGATCTTGGCGACCTTGATGCTTGCGAAGGCGAGCCGGTGGCTGTAGCGCTGGAGGAGTTCACTCCCCTGTCAGAGGCGATGCGGCCTGGACTGCACGCCTTCGGGGCGCGGGGGCCGTCACGCTACTTCGGCGGCGAGCGAGCCCTGTCCGAGCTTGTCGTCGGAGCCGTTTCTGCTGCAGTTCCATCAGCAAAGAGAACCGGAGTGGGTTTGGCCGACGGACTATTCGCGGCAGGCATCGCCGCCCGTTTAGCACCACAGACGTCGGCAATGTCCACACCACAGGCACCTGCTGCCGAGGAGCGCGGTATCAGTCTCTCCACCTCCACAGCCGTTCTGGTGGTGCCGACACAGCAGAGCCGACCCTTCCTGGCCGACCTGCCCCTGACCTTCCTGGGCGATCCGATCTCTCCCCTATTCTCGGAGGACACCACGGAGGCGCTGCTCGACGTGCTTTGGCGGCTGGGGATCCGGACACTGGGTGATCTGGCTGCCCTGAGCGAGGCCGATGTGCTGGGGCGCTTCGGCTGGCCGGGACTGATGGCCCACCGTCTGGCCTGCGGGCTCGACGATCGTCCGCTGCGGACCGAAGTCGCCAGCGAAGATGCAGGCGCCGAGGCCGAGATCGATCCGCCCGCCGACCGGATCGAGACGGTGGCGTTCATGGCCCGAGCGCTGGCCGACGACATGGTGGGCCGGCTGGCCCGCGACGGCTTGGACTGCGTGTGCATAGGCATCACCGCAGAGTCCGACAGCGGTCATGCCAGCAACCGCCGCTGGCGCCACGAACTCCGCTTCAGCGCGGCGGACATCGTTGACAGAGTCCGCTGGCAACTCGAGGGCTGGTACCGGTCGCCGGATCGTCCCACCGGCCCGGTCACACTCATCCGGATCACACCCTGCGTGACGGCTCTCGCCGACGGTCGCCAGCTGGGGATGTGGGGAGCGAAGAGCGAGGCCGATGAACGGGCCGCCAGGGCGCTGGCCCGGTTACAGGGACTGCTGGGAGCTGGGGCGGTGACCGTGCCCCGACTGGACGGCGGACGCCGACCGGCCGACACCGGCCGCCGCGTGCCGCTGCACGCCGCCGCGGACGCCGACCGTGGCCAAGACTCGTCAGCGACCGGCCCACGCAACGGCAAGAAG
>VXNG01000197.1 GCA_009840695.1 Acidimicrobiaceae bacterium | reverse complement strand
CACCTCCGCCCCAGTGTCATCGGCGTCCATAGCGTTCCCCCTACTGATCGCTTATGTGAGGCCTGGACACACCAGAAACACTTTGCGAGCGGGCCAGCGCAACCCCAGGCCGAACCAGACACTAGTTGGAACCGTTTCCACGCGCCAGCGGTTTCCGGGGAGGTGCGGCGCGGCCGGTACTACTGTTGGTTCGCCGCCCCTATCCCGGATGCTGTCAATGCGTCGAGTCTCCATAGCCGTTCTGGTCGTAGTGACCGCTGTGTTAGTGCTGTTCGTCACAGCCGGCACCGCATCGGGGACCGACGACGAGCGGGTCGTCCGCATGGCCCGTCCTACCTGGGACACGGGATGGTTCCAAGCAGAGGTGTACAAGCTCCTTCTGGAGAGGCTCGGCTACCGGGTGCAGGGCCCGGTGACGATGAACAACCCGGAGTTCTACACCGCCGTCTCCGCGGGCGAGGTCGACCTCTGGGTCAGCGGATGGTTCCCGCTGCACGACTCCCTGGTCTCGTCGTCCGAGTCGATCGACATCGTCGGCACGCAGGTCGACGACGGCGCCCTCCAGGGCTACTTCGTCGACGCAGCCACCGCGGAGGCTCACGGCATATCCAGCCTCGGCGACCTCGCCGAGGAGGCTGTGGCCGGATTGTTCGACCGTGACGGCGACGGCCGGGCCGACCTGGTGGGATGCGAGGTCGGATGGTCGTGCGCGGCCACCATCGACCACCATCTCCGCGTCTACGGGCTCTCGGAAACGGTCGAGCACGTGCAGGGCGACTACTCGCCCCTCATCGCAGAGACCATCGACCGGTATCGCGCCGGCCAGCCAGTGTTGTACTACACCTGGACCCCCAACTGGACGATCGGCGAGATGGTGCCCGGCCGTGACGCGGTGTGGCTTGAAGTCCCGTTCCCCTCGCTGCCGGAGGACCAGGCCTCGGCGCTGGACCGCACCGCCATCGCCGGGATTGTTGGATGCGCCAACGATCCCTGCCAGACGGGTTGGCCTCCCAACGACATCCGGGCCGTCGCCAACTCGGACTTCCTGGATGCCAATCCGCCGGTGCGCACGCTCCTCGAGCAGGTGGTGATCCCGCTGGAGGACATCTCAGCGCAGAACGTCTTGATGGTGACCGAAGGCGGGGACCCGGCGGACATCAGGCGTCACGCGGCCGATTGGGTGGCGGCCAATGCGGGACTGGTCGACAGGTGGATCACTGCGGCCGATCCCGACGCGGTCGGGCTGGACGAAGCGGCGGCTGACGAGACCGCGGACGGGGGAACGCTGATGGTGGCGGCGCGGTCCCTGCCTCCCTTCGTGATCTACGAGAACGGCACCTACAGCGGGTTCGAGGTGGAGCTGGCGCGTCTGGTGGCGGCCAAGCTCGGCAGGTCGGCCGAGATATACGCGGTGGACACCGTGGCCAAGCAGGTCGACGACATCGACCGGGGTGTGGCCCAGGTCGGTCTGGGCGGCGTGGCCATCACCGAGTCGCGGGAGGGCATCGTCGACTTCTCGTTGCCGGTGCTCGACTCGGGCCTGACAATCCTGGTCCTCAACGACTCGTCGCGGGGGGTAGGCGATCGGATCCTGTCGTTCTTGGGGGCCGTCGCATCGTCGGACCTGCCGTGGCTGCTGGTGGTGTTCGGGGTGGCCGTGTTGATCGCCGCCCACCTGATCTGGTTGCTGGAACGCCGTCACAACCCCGACTTCGCGACTCCGTACCGCCGGGGCATCTGGGACTCGTTCTACTGGTCGGTGGTGACCATGAGCACGGTCGGCTACGGCGACAAGGTGGCCCGGGGCACAAGGGGCCGCGTGCTCGCGCTGGTGTGGATCGCGCTCGGGACGCTGGTCTTTGCCAGCTTCACCGCGGCCATCGCGTCATCGTTGGCCGTCACCGAGCTCAGGTCGGAGATCTCGGGTCCGTCGGACCTGATCGGCCGCCGGGTGGCCACCGTCACCAACTCCGCCGGGGAGAGATACCTGCCGTCGATCGGAGTGGGCCCGGTGCTGGTCGAGGACATCGAGGACGCCTACCCCCTCCTGTCGGAGGGCGATGTCGATGCGGTCGTGTTCGACGCTCCCGTGCTGCAGTTCCACGCCGCACGCGAGGGAGCCGGGGAGGTCACGACGGTGGGCGCCGATTTCCGGCGGGTCCAGTACGGCCTGATGCTCAGCGAGGACGACACCGAGATGAAGGAGAGCATCGACCTCGCGCTGCTCGACCTCATCGAGAGCGGCGTCTACCAGCAGCTCCACGACGCCTGGTTCGGCGCGCAACCCTGACGGGTAGCGGCTAGGTCAAGCCGAGATGGTGGCGGATGGCTGAAGCCAGCTCGTCGGGGTGGGAGGTGGGGGCGCCGTGGCCGGCACCCTCGATCGTGGCGCCGGAAGCCCCCGGCACGAGTCTCAGCATCTCAGCGGTGACGGCTGCGAAAGTGGGCAGGGTCCGGCTCCCCACCGAGAAGGTGACCGGCCCGTCGAAGGCGTTGAGCGCGGCCACGTCCACGGCCAGCCGTTCGGGGTCCCTCGACTGGTCCAACCATGTGTCGGAGTTGGCCACCATGATGGCCCGGGCCTGGTCGTCGAACAGCTCGGTCCAGCTGCCGGCACCGAAGGCCATCTCCTCCGTGAAGTAGGCGGTGCCTTCCTCGACGCGGCCTGCGGCCAGCAGGGCCGCCGACTTCTGCGCCACGGCCCGGGCCTGCCCGGCCAGTTTGTCCAGTTCGGGACTGCCGGTGAGTAGAGCGAAGGCGGGCGGTTCGTGCAGGTACAGCGAGGAGACCAGCTCCGGGCGCTCGGCGGCCAGCAGGACCGCCAAGCCGGCCCCGTAGGAATGCCCGACCACGTGCACCGGGCCCAGCCCGAGTCGCTCGATCAGCGCGGCCGCATCGTCGGCGTCCTGACGGATGGTCCCCTGGCCGGCGACATCGGTGCTGGCGCTGTGGCCCCTGCGGTCGTACACGACCATGGTGTGACCGGTCCCGGCCAGGGCCCGGGTCAACGGCAGCCAGGTGTGGTGATCGTCGAAGGAGCCGTGGATGAACAGGAGCACCTCACCGCCGCCCTCCAGCACCCGGGTCGCCAGCT
>VXNG01000086.1 GCA_009840695.1 Acidimicrobiaceae bacterium | reverse complement strand
CTTCTCGAGCGATCCTTTGGGGAGAACGAGCTTCAGCATCTCCGGTCCTGTGGCGATTGAGGGCGAGGTTTTTCGGCCGCGCCGAGGCTACCGGCGCACAGACGGCGCGCTGCCCCGGGCCTGGTGGCCCGGGCTGCTGGCCCTACCCGCCGTGGGGATGAGGGTCGTAGTTGTCGACGAGGAGCCGGACGGCGTGACCGACGACGTCGATCACCGCCTCGACCGTCTCCACGCAGCCCTTGGAAGAACCCGGCGAGTTAAGGATCAGCGCAGTGCCGATCGTGCCGGCAGTACCCCGGGAGAGTCGGCCCAGCGGGTTGACCAGGCGCATGGCCTCGGCCAGGCCGGGCGCCTCGCGGTCGAGCACGGCCTTGGTTCCCTCCGGAGTGGCGTCGCGGGGACCGAAGCCGGTGCCCCCGGTGGTGACGATCAGACCGTGGAACCCGTCGGCCAGCCGGCGCAACTCGCCGCTGACGGATCCCACTCCGTCCGCGACGGCGGACCGCTCGACCACCGTCCACCCAGCTGACGATAGGTACGCCTCCAGCGCCTCCCCGCTGCGATCCTGCCGGGTGCCCTCGACCACACCGTCGGACACGGTTAGCACCTTGGCTCGCAGACCGGAATCGCCCCCATTCGTCACGTCCCGACCCTACCCACAGCTACCTCCCCTCGCCGCCTCAGAGGAATTGGCAGCACAACGCACGCATACCGTGCACAACCCTGCCAATTCAGGTGCGGCGCCAGCGGAACAGGGCCATGCCGTCGTGGTCGGTGCCGGGGAGCAGCATCGCGCCGTCACCCTGCGGCAACCACGGCTCCGGTGGAGGCGGCTGGAGATCCAGGCGATCGTCGTGGGAGAGGCTCGCAGCCAGAACCGATGTCTCGGCGGCGGTGAGGGTGCAGACGCTGTAGACGAGTTGCCCGCCGGGGCGCAAAAGGCCGGTGGCCGCGTCGAGCAGCGACCGCTGCAACTCGACGAGCCGAGGGATTGCCGACCGCTCGATGCGCCAGCGGGCGTCCGGGCGACGCCTGAGAGTTCCCAGACCGCTGCACGGCGCGTCCACCAGCACCGCGTCGAACCGGCCCGGCCGCAGCGGCGGGTGCCGGCCGTCGGCGGCCACAACCGCCATCGACGCGGCCCCCAGGGCGCCCCGGTTGGCTTCGAGCAACCCAGCCCGGCCCCGGTGCAAGTCGCAGGCAATCACGGTCGCGCCGCGCGCGGCCAGGCCGGTGGCCTTGCCACCCGGCGCGGCGCACAGGTCAGCCACGAGATCCCCAGCCCGCACGTCGATCGCGTCGGTCACGAGCTGTGAACTCAGATCCTGCACGTAGCCGTCGTCACGCCGGTGCACTGGGGCCGGGTTGTTCATCGACTCCAGCGCAGCCAGCGCCGTGGAGCGGCCGAGATCGTCGGAGAGCGTGTCGACAATCCAGTCCGGGTAGCTGAGCCGCGTGGAATCGTCGGGCCAGTCAGGTGCGCCCGCATCGGCGACGCGGCGCAGCACTGCGTTGACCAGGGCCCGATGCTTGCGGGGTGCGGCCGACACGGTGGCCGACACAGCCGCGTAGGCCGGGGTGCCCAACTCGACGATCTGGTAGGCGCCCATGCGCAGCGCGGCCCTCACCGGGGCCGGCGGCGCGGCCACCAGGAAGGCGTCCAGGACCCAGTCAAGGGCCCGGCGGCGGCGGGTCACGCCGTAGACGAGTTCGGTGGCGAAGGCCCGGTCGCGCTCGTCGAGGCCGGCCTTCTTGAGCGCGGCGGGCAGGGCCACGTTGGCGTAGGCGCCCCCCGCGTCCACGCGAACCAGCACGTCGAGCGCCAGGCGGCGGGCGTCGGTGACCGCTTGCCGGCCGCTGGAATGCTTCTCGGGGCGAGCGGGTCGGCTCACTCGAATTGCTCGCCACCGGCGATGCGGGCGCCGTTGGCCCAGTCGCGGGCCGGGGCTGCGGCCCGCCCCTCCGACTGCAAGGTCACGAGCTCGATCGCGCCACTACCGGTGGCGACCGCCGGTGCCGGCCCGTCACCGGATCGCGCCACCAACGAGATCGAGCCGGCCGCGCCGGGCTGGCCGGTGCCGGCTGCGAGCCGGGCCTCCAGCACCTTGAGGCGCCGGTCCCGGTAAGTGGTCCAAGCACCGCCGACCCGCACCAGCCTCAGGACATGCTCGGCTGGCGCGGACCAGTCGATCCGCAACTCCGAGGGACTGATCTTGTCGGCCCAGGTCATCTCGCCCGACTGGGGCACCGGATCACCGAACCCCTCGCTCAGGGCATCCAGCAGCAACCCGATGCCCAGCTCGCAGAGCCGAGCCCGCAGCTCGGTGGCCGACTCGTGGGGTTCGATCGGCGTAGACGCCCGCCGGTACACGGCCCCGGTGTCGATCTCGGAGGCCACATCCATCAGGCAGACCCCGGTCTCGGTGTCGCCGGCCAGGATGGCACGCTCCACCGGCGCCGCCCCCCGCCAGCGGGGCAGCAGCGAGAAGTGCAGGTTGACGGTGCGGCGGCGTTCGAGGACCTCGTCTCCAATGTGCTCGCCGTAGGCGACCACGACCCCGAGGTCGGCTTCGACGTGCAGGGCATCGGTGAGATCGGAGGTGACGGCCAGCCCCATTTTGGCGGCTGCGGCCGCCACCGGCGAGGGTGTGGGCTCCTGGCGCCGGCCCCGCCGCTTGGGGGGGCGGGTGACCACCAGCGCGATGTCGTGACCGGAGCGGTACAGGGCCTGCAGCGGCGGCACCGCCACTTCCGGTGTGCCGAAGTAGACGACGCGCGCCGGCGCCGCGCTCACAGCAGGCGCAGACCGGTCGAAGTCGCGTCCCCTCCTACCTCCGAGGGCCGCATCGCCGTTGCCGAGCCGGACCCGATACCCAGCTCGCGCAGCGTGCGCAGAGCAGCCTTGCGGGTGGCCTGGTCGAGCCGCTCGATTAGCAGCGTCCCGTCGAGGTGATCCAACTCGTGCTGGAACAGCCGGGCCTCGATCTCATCGGCCTCGACGGAGACCTCGTTGCCATCCAGGTCGCGGCCGATCACGTGGACCTGCTTGGGTCTGACGATCTCCCACGACAGCCCCGGAACCGACAGGCACCCCTCGTCGTAGACCC
>VXNG01000260.1 GCA_009840695.1 Acidimicrobiaceae bacterium | reverse complement strand
CGCGCCCCCGAGATCACCAGCCGCTCAGCCACGATCAGACTCTACCCGCTGGCCCCACGAGCATGACGAACATATGTTCATAGTCATCGCTGTAGCGTAGGCGCCCATGGACACCCAGCCCGATCAGGCGTGGCACAAGACCGCCTGCATCCTGTGCGAGTCGAACTGCGGCGTCGAGGTGCGCCTAGACGGGAGGCGGTTCGCCCGCATAAGGGGCAACAAGGACCACGTCAGCTCCAAGGGCTACACCTGCGAGAAGGCGCTGCGGCTCGACCACTACCAGAACCACCGGGCCCGTCTCACGTCGCCGATGCGGCGGCGGCCCGACGGCAGCTACGAGGAGGTGGACTGGGACACCGCCATAGCCGAGGTCGCCGAGGGCCTGGCCGCGGTGCGGGACGCCTACGGAGGCGCCACGATCTTCCGCTACGGCGGTGGAGGGCAGGGCAACCACCTCGGCGGCATGTACGGCGCCGCGGTCGCCAACGCCCTCGGCGTGCAGTACCGGTCCAATGCGATCGCGCAGGAGAAGACGGGCGAGGCCTTCGTCGAGGCCCGCCTGTACCGAGCCCACACGAGAGCCGACTTCGAGCACGCCGAGGTGGCGGTGTTCCTGGGCAAGAACCCCTGGCAGAGCCACGGCTTCCCGGAGGCTCGCCGGATCTTGCGGGCCATCGCCAACGATCCCGGGCGCACCATGATCGTGATCGACCCGCGCCGCACCAAGACCGCCGAGCTGGCCGACCATCATCTGGCGGTGCGGCCCGGGACCGACGCCTTCTGCGTGGCCGCGATCCTGGCCATCATCGTGCGCGACGACCTGATCGACCGTGACTTCGTGGCTGAGCGCGTCGAGGAGATCGAGCCAGTGCTGGACGCGATCCGCGAAGTGTCAATCAGCGACTTCTCAGGACGCTGCGGGATCGGCGTCTCCGAGCTGGAGGCGGTCGCCCATCGGATCGGGCGGGCATCATCGGTGGCGGTTTTCGAGGATCTGGGCGTGCAGCAGGGCCCGCACTCCACGCTGGTGTCGTACCTCCAGCGGCTGATCTGGATCCTGAGGGGCAGCTTCGCCAAGCCGGGCTCGATCCACCCTCACAGCGCCTTCGCGCCACTGTTGAGCAGCGGCGACATGGGCGGCAGGCGCACCCGGCCCAAGGTCACCCCTGTGACCGGGGCGCCGATCATCGCCGGCTTGATTCCGTGCAACTCCATCGCGGAGGAGGTCCTCGCCGATCATCCCGAACGTTTCCGGGCCATGATCATCGAGAGCGCCAACCCGCTGCACTCGCTGGCGGACTCGCCCCGGTTCCGCGAGGCGATGGACGCTCTGGAGTTCTCCGTGGTGATCGACGTGGCCATGACCGAGACGGCCCGGCGCGCCGACTACGTGCTCCCGGCTTCCAGCCAGTACGAGAAGCCCGAGGCGGTGTTCTTCAACTTCGAGTTCCCCGACAACGTCTTCTACCTGCGCAAACCGGTGCTGCCCCCGCTGCCGGGAACGCTCTCGGAGCCGGAGATCCACACGCGCCTCGTGGAGGCACTGGGGGTGTACACGGCCGAGGATCTGGATCCGCTGAAGGCTGCGGCCGAGGCCGGCAGAGCGGAGTTCGCGGCCGCGTTCTTTGCTGCGATGGAGGCCAAGCCGGTCCTGGCCAAGGTGGGTGCCACGGTGCTGTACCGCACGCTCGGCCCGACCCTGCCCGAGGGTTGCGCGGAGGGAGCGGCGCTGTGGTTCATGGCCCAGAGGTGCGCGGGCGCCTACCCGGAAGCGGTGCGGCGCGCCGGCATCGAGCCGAACGGTGCAGGATTGGGGGACGCCCTGTTCGACAGGGTCATCGGCAGCGACGACGGGGTGGTGTTCACCAGCCACCTGCACGAGCAGGCCTGGGACCTGCTCGGCTCGGCCGATCACAAGATCCATGCCAACATCCCGCAGTTGGTGGAGATGCTGCGGGCCATGCCCGACGCGCCGGCCGGCCATACCACCGCAGAGTTCCCGCTGGTTCTGTCGGCGGGCGAGCGCCGGTCGTCCACTGCGAACACGATCTTCCGCGATCCCGGCTGGCGCAAAGCCGATCGCGAAGGCGCGCTAGCTGTCAGCTCAGCCGACGCGGCCGCCCACGGACTGGTCGACGGCGACCGCGTCCGTCTGCTGACCGCGGCCGGGTCGGCGGAGCCGATCGTGCGGGTCGACGACGCCATGCAGCCCGGCCATATCAGCCTTCCCAACGGCTTGGGCCTCGACTACCCCGACGAGGACGGCGAGCACTTCCGGTCCGGCGTAGCCCCCAATGAGCTCACCTCGCTCGGCTGGCAGGACGAGATCGCGCTGACACCGTGGCACAAGCACGTCCCCGCCCGGCTCGAGCAGGTGGGGGGCTAACCCCGGCTAGACCCCCAGCGGGATCCAGGTGGGCCCCTTCGAGGATCCTCGGATCAGCTCCACAGAGCGACGGCGATCGTGGCGTTGTCGTTAAGGCCGAGGCGCACCGCGCCGGCCAGAATGTTGTCGGCGATCTCTTCGGCCGTCGATGCACCAGCCCCGCAGGCTGCTCCGATGCCCTGGCCCGAGGATTCGTCCGACAGCCACTCGACGCCGTGCCGGTACACGTACGGCTCCCACGCGCCGTCGCTGGTGAGGATCACCGCGTCGGGCTGGGATCCGCCGCCGGACTCCCCGATTATCTCGACCTCGACTGATCCCGGACCTGTAGAGCCACCGGAGCGCGGCATTCCCAGGCAGATCTCGATACTGCCCCCGGGGACCCGGTGCGGGCGGCCGCATAGGAAGCCACTGAATCCTTCAGGCCGGGCTGTGGCCAGGAAGGGCAGGGTGTCGCCCATCCACCCGATGAGCATGCCTCCCTCGGGGGTCCAGGCGGCCACGCACAGGGTGCTCATCGGGAACATGAACAAGGGCAGGTTCCTCTGCCACGTCTCCGGCCCGGTCAAAGCCAGCACCCGCTCGTTGGCCTCCCCGAACGCGACCGCCATGTCGTCGGCGCTGGCAATCCGCCCAGGCAGCCCCTCCACCGCCGCCTGAGCAGCCTCGTCACCCCGGGTGTGACCGCCGAGCCCGTCGGCCACCGCGATCACCCAACTCCC
>VXNG01000031.1 GCA_009840695.1 Acidimicrobiaceae bacterium | reverse complement strand
GGACGACGATCCCGGTGCGCTCACGCAGCGGCTCGAAACCGGCCAGGAAGCCCTCGGCCTCCGACCCGGTCTCGGGACCGAGAATGGTGACGACGCTGCCGGCCAGGCTCATCTCCATCTCCTGCATCGCCGCCTCGGCCTCGGCGGCGGCAGCAGCAGCCGCTTCGGCCTCGGCCTGAGCCTCGGCTGCTTCGGCGGCAGCCGATTCCAGCTCGGCCTCGAGCTCAGCGACGACGTCGGGGTCGATCGCCCCCTCGGCCTCAGCCATAGCAGCTTCGAGCGCTGCTTCGGCCTCGGCTGCTCTGGCGGCAGCCGCGTCGGCCTCGGCCTGCGCTTCAGCAGCAGCGGTTTCAGCGGCCGCGGCCTCAGCGGCAGCCGCGTCGGCTTCAGCGGCCGCGGCGTCGGCCTCGGCTTCAGCGGCCGCGGCGTCGGCTTGAGCGGCTGCAGCCGCGGCGTCGGCGGCACTGGTGTCCGCTACCGGCTCGTCATCGCCGCAGGCCGCCGCCACGAGGGCGAGGCTGAGCAGGGCGCCGAGGATGAGCCATAGGCGCGAGTGCTTTCTCATGGTTTCCCTCCCAGGGATGCAAACGTTTACAGACGGCACCGTAGCGCACTAGGCGCCCAGAATCAACCCACTCCTCCGGTGGTTTCCCGCACCATCAGGGGCACATCCCAGGTAATGTCGGTGACGGGTTCACCGTCGATCAGTGCCATCACCGTCTCCGCCGCCCGGACTCCCATCTCGGCCACCGCCTGGCGCATGGTGGTGAGCCCCAGGGCGTCGGCCAGATCGTGGTCGTCGAACCCGATCACAGAGAGGTCGCCGGGCACGGCCAGACCGGACCTGGCGGCCTCTCGCAGCACGCCGAAGGCCATCTCGTCGGACATGCAGAACACCGCGGTGGGCGGACTCGCGCTTTCCAAGAGCCTCGACAGCGCGACGGCGCCACCGGCCGCGGTCCATTCGCCGTCGATTACCAGCTCGGGATCGACGGGCAGCCCCGCGGCTCGCAAGGCGTCCGCGTAGCCGAGGTGGCGCTGCTCGGGAACCGGCGTCGGGAGGCCCGGCAGATGAGGCCCCGCGACAAGACCGATGCTCTCATGGCCCAGCTCGATGAGATGCTCGGCGGCCCGTCGAGCTGCCAACCGGTTGTCGATGGTGATCGATGAGGCGCCCTCGAGCTGCTCGCCCACGGCGACGACCGGTCGATCGAAGAACGCGTCGGCGGAGTCCCCCTCGACGCTGACGAACGTGTCGATGAGGACGATCCCGTCGACGCGCCGGCAGAAGGAACGGGCATCCCTGAGGAAGCGCCGACGGTCCTCGGGGGCGGTCATCATGGAGATCAGCACGTCGTAGCCGGACTGGGCGAAGACCGAGTTGATGCCGCCCAGTGCCCGGAACGGGAACCACGTCCCGAACTGGGGTGCGGCCAACCCGATGGTCCAGGTCCGTCCCGACGCGAGACGGGAGGCCTGAGGGTGGGCCTCGTACTCGAGTTCGGCCGCGGCCTCCACCACCCTGGAGCGGGTCGCGGGCGCCACGTAGGGCAGATTGCGCAGGGCGCGGCTGACCGTGGCCACCGATACTCCGGTCACCCGCGCTATGTCCTTGATAGTCGGCCGGCTATTTGCCACGGCCCACGAACTTAGCCCGGCGCGCTAGCCCATCCATTGACCGCCGTTGACGTCGATGGTGGCTCCGGTGATGTAGCCGGCGTGCGGTCCGCACAGGAAATCCACCATCGCAGCCAGGTCGTCGGGATCTCCCGGCGCGTTGCCCGGCACGGTCGCCAGTATGCGCTCGCGCCATGCAGGGTCGAGCGCGTGCCACATGGGCGTGTCATGGGGCCCGGGAGCCAACGCGTTGACGGTGATGTTGTCGTCGGCGTGGTGCAGAGCCAGGAAGCGGCTGAGGGTGACCAGCCCACCCTTGCTCGCCGCGTAGGCCGGACCCGATAGGGGTGATCCGCCGAAGCGGGCGTTGACCGAGGCGATGTTGACGATCCGGCCTCCGCCGGCTGCTCGCATGCCCGCGACGACCGCTCGGGTGCACAGGTAGGCGCCGGTCAGGTTCACGTCGATGATGCGACGCCAGTCCTCTGGGGTCTCCTCCTCCACTCCTCCGGCTCCGGTTATGCCTGCGTTGTTGACCAGCACAGTCGGATCTCCGTGCCGATCGCGGACGGCGTCGAAGGCGGCGGCGACCGACCCGGTGTCGGCAACGTCGCACGCGAGGATCTCCGTGCCGGCGCCCTCAGGGTCTGTGGCCGTGTCCAGGCCGACCACGGTGTCGCCTGAAGCCCGCAGGCGAGCGCACACGGCCGAGCCGATGGCTCCGGCCGCACCGGTGACCACCGCCACCCGGCTCATTCCGTCGCCCATCCTCGGCTGCGCTCGACGGCGCGCTTCCAGTCGGCGTAGGCGGAATCGGCAAGATCTCTCTCCGCGCTGGGGACCGCTTCGAAGTCGAGTTCCCAATGTCCGGCGATTGCTTCCAGCGAGGGCCAGACACCGGTGGTCAGCCCGGCCAGGTAGGCGGCCCCGAGAGCGGTCGCCTCCTGGAGCTTGGGGCGCTGGACGGTCACGCCGAGCTGGTCGGCCTGTAGTTGCAGCATGGAGTCCATCACCGACGCGCCCCCGTCGACGCGCAGGGTGCGAACCGGGGTGGAGGTGGCGACGGCCATCGCCTCGACAACATCGCGTGTCTGGTAGGCCATGGCTTCCACCGCAGCTCGGGCCACTTCCGCCCGCCCGGTGCCACGGGTGAGGCCGACGATGGCGCCGCGGGCGTAGGGATCCCAGTGCGGGCTGCCGAGCCCCGCGAAGGCCGGCACCAGGAACACTCCGCCGGTCGAGTCGCATTGCAGGGCGAGTTCTTCGATCTGGGCGGCTTCCGCGATGATCCCGAGGCCGTCGCGGAGCCACTGGATGGCCGCTCCGGTGGCGAAGATCGCTCCCTCCAGCGCGTACGTCGGAGCCGGTCCCTGGGGGGTGTCCAGCAGCCAGGCGACGGTCGTGAGCAAGCCGTCGGCGGGCACCGGTACCTCTGCTCCGACGTTCATCAGCACGAACGAGCCGGTGCCGTAGGTGTTCTTGGCGTCGCCCGGCG
>VXNG01000127.1 GCA_009840695.1 Acidimicrobiaceae bacterium | reverse complement strand
CCCGACCCTGGAGAAGCTCGAGACGCTGCCGAGGGCGTGGCCGCCCACGGTGGCGTGCCTGAGGTTCCTGGCCGCCACCGCGGCCCGCTCCGGCGAGGCCCGGTTCGCCACGTGGCACGAGGTCGACCTCGGGACCCGGACCTGGACGGTGCCCGCCGAGCGCACCAAGACCAACCGGGAGCACGTCGTGCCGCTGTCGACGGCGGCCCTCGAGGCGCTCGACGTGGCCCGCCTCTACTCCAAGAGCTCCAACGGCTCCGGTCCGCTGTTCCCCTCCCCCACCGGCAAGGTGCTGAGCAACGGCGCCATGTCGAAGATCACCCGGCCCTTCGAGTTCACGCCCCACGGGCTGAGGGCGTCGTTCCGGTCGTGGGCGGCCGAGACCGGGGTCCCCCGAGAGGTCGCCGAGGCCGCGCTGGCGCACTCGGCCGGGGCGTTGGAGCGGGCCTACCAGCGTTCCGATCTGCTGGCCGCCCGGCGGGAGGTGATGGAGGCGTGGAGTCGCCACATCTCGTGAGCGGGCGTCGTGGCGGGGCTGTAACCGCGGCGACGGGATCCGGCGCCTCCAGGTGCTTGTCGCGCCGCGGGCGGGGCCCGGAAACCAACTTTGGCCCCCATTTTGGCCGTCCAGACAGAAGTTTCTTGGGCCGATCGAGAGGCGCTCAACGGCACCTCGATGGGCGCGGTTTGAGGGACAAGCTGAGGGGAATTGCCTCTCTGGGGACTCAACTGGTGCTTCTGACCTCGATGTTTGTTCTGCTATTCGGACTCTCGGGTTGGGCAGTGCTCGCCACGGGTGCCTTGGTCGCGTCGCTCCTCGCGGTTGGTGCGAGCTCTGCAGTTGCGCTCGACGAGGACTCGAAGCCCAATAAGCCGGCTGCAACGTCCGCGTGCGTGGGCGACGCCACCGGCGACATGATGTTCTCGGATGTTTCCGAGGGACACGCCTTCCGCGGCGACATCAACTGTCTGGCCTACTACGGGATCACCGTCGGCTACGGCGACGGCACCTTCCGGCCCAACGCTGATATCTCCAACGAAGAGATGATCCTGTTCATGGAGCGGTCCGCTGGTGTCGCCGGCGCCGACGCTGAAGCGGTCGTGGGCGACTTCGCCATGACCGGTTCGGACCCGGTGAACCGGGGCGACATGGCTCTGCTTATCGCCAGGCTGCTCGTGGCGGCGACCACCGACGAGTCGCCGGTCAACGTCAAGAACAACGACGACGGCACGTTCGACGTCGGCGTGACCGGGGATGACTTGGACTACTTCGCTGACTCCCGTCGCCTGCAGAACCGCGTCAAGGACAGCGCGGCCAGCGCGCTGTACGAGCTGGGTGTGGCCAAGGGAACCGGCATGGGCTACTTCTCGCCGGCTTCGACGGTGAGCCGTGGTGCGATGGCGGCCTTCATCACTAGGGCGCTGGCTCACACCACCGCCCGTCCCGAGGGCGTGACCATCCAGTCGGACGCTCCTGGTGAGGTGCTCATCTCGGTCCGTGACGCCAACTTCCATCCGGTCGCCAACGCGCCGGTCGATGTCTTCTCGGCGAGGGCGGATCAGGTTGATGAGGCCTTCAAGGAGGACGGCAGCTGCAACCAGGCACGCGTCATCGCCGTGGCCAACACCGATGTGTGCGAGATCGGTGCTCTCGACGCCATCACCGGCCTCAACGGCGACTACGACCCCCGCGACATCACCGTGAACGTGAAGGCCGGCGGCACCACCGTGTGGGCCTGGACCGGCGAGTCCGGCGACAAGGTTGAGGACGGCGGCGAAGGAATCGCCAGCGTCAACCTCACCATGACGGCCCCGGTGTCAGCCGACGTCGCCAAGGTCACGACCGACATCCCCATGGGTGTAACGCGGCAAGCCTTCGGTAGCACCGTGACCGTGACGATCCAGTTGGTCGGCGACGCAGCTTCGAACCGTGCGAATGCGGTGCGAGATGACGGCGGTAACAGCTACACGGTCGTCATACGCCGCGACACCGACAGGAACGAGCAGACCGACGGTACGGCCGCCGAGGTGACAGCCGGCGCGGACGTCAAGACTGATGTGCTCAATGTCGACGCCAGCGGCAAGGCCACGTTCGAGATCACGGCTTCGGATCCTGATCCCACTGACAGCAACAATGCACCGGGAGACGCGGCCGATGACACGACCCACAAGATCGATCGGGTGAGGGTCAGTTACACAGTGACAGCGACGACCGGCGGGCGCGCGGTCGCCGACAACGCGACCGTCGAGGGCTCCTCGGGCACGGGGAAGATCACGTTCTCCGACGCTCGGGGCGTGCCTACGGCTGGAAGCTTGAAGCCCACGGTCAGCTACCTCGCGGCACCCACCGGCGGTGGCTCTGCCAGCAACGTGGTCACCGTGACGGTGGTCGATCAGTTCGGCAAGCCCGTACGCGGTCATCTGGTGCAGTTGAGCTCCAACCACTCAACTAACCCGCCCGCTGACGCCGACACGTCGACGTTCCCGGTCGCCCGCCGGACTGACTCCTCCGGCACAGTCCGGATCGGGTACAGCCACAGCGGCACGGGTTCAATCGAAGCGCTTGTCGGCAACACGAGCGTGACCAACGATGACGACACCATCACGCTCACTGCGATCCCGAATGCCGCTGCGAGCTTCTACTGGGTGACCAGGCCGACGACTGCCGGCGACATCACCGCTGCAATCCTCCGCGTGGCTGACGTGGAGAACAACAGTGTGGTCATCGCCGCTGACGGAGGCGTACCGCAGTTGCTCGTCTACGACGGCAACGACCAGTTCGTAGTTGATGGGAGCAACGCCACTTTGGCGGCCTTCGAAGAGGCGCTCGCCAGGGATGACGATGACAACAACGACACGGTTGGAGTGACTGAGTACGATCCCAGGGATTCGACCACTGTCGCTAGGTTCACGGTGACGCAGAACTAACCCTTAAGGCGGGAGCGGCTCCGGGCTGGTAGGCCCGGGGCCAACCCTCCCGCTTGATACAACCACCAACCCAGAGGAAGCCCCGGCTCTATCGCCGGGGGGTACTCGCGGCTGGGAGCGAATTTCTGCAGGCGGGGGCGCCCCCGGGCGTTAAGAGGGAGGCGGAGAGGCATGTCCCCAGGGGGTT
>VXNG01000169.1 GCA_009840695.1 Acidimicrobiaceae bacterium | reverse complement strand
CGAAGTTCATGATCGTGAACATCGTCTTCTTGTTGACCCCGCAGTAGTCGGCCCGGCCCAGCACCAGGGCCAGCCGGCGTTCCATGTCGATGATCACCGCCCGCTCGGACCGGGTGCCGTCGCGGCTGGGGTTGCAATGGAAGGACGGCACATTCAGCAGCGTCCAGCCGTGATCGCGATGATCGGGGGCTCCGTTCAGGTGTGCAGGCAGCATGATGTTGCAGAAGTAGGCATGGGAGGCGTACTCGCCGACGAAACGGCAGGGCTCGGCGAAGTCGAGATCCGCGCCGCAGTACAGGTCGGCCACATACAGCCGGGCACGGCGCTGGTTGAGATGAGAGACGACGCGGTCCACCAGCGAGTCGAAGGCGCCGGCATCGAAGGGCGCGAAGCCGTCCTTCCACCACACCTCCTCGCTGATGGACGGGCGGTCCACGCAGAAGGTGTCGTGCACCGGCCGACCGGTACACGAGGGGTCGGAGTAGAAGATCAGCGGGCCGTCGGCGCCCAGGACGGTGGCGCGGGCCTTGTGTTCGTTGTCGGACCCGCCGGGGCGCACCCGGCCGAGATCGCCGGCGATGGCGGCCGCGAACAGCTCGTCCTGGGACAAGCCGCAATGAATGTCCACCGTCTCCAGGCCGAGAGATGAGAAGAGTTCAGCCGCCACGATGGCGGTCGAACTCGTAACCGTCCGCGTCATCGTCATAGTCATAGTCGAACGACTCCCTTGTCGCCTCGGCGGACAGTAACCCGGCACCCATGATGAGTCGCGCATGGCCCTATAGGGCCCGGCGAGGCTGCTCAGGAAACGGAGTCGAGGATCACGGCCCGGATACCCAGACCCATGAGGAACAGTCCGGTGCAGCCGTAGAGCACGTACAAGTGGCTGCGCAGGTGCTGCCGGTAGCTGTACGCGATGCCCACCGCGACCAGCGCCGAGAACCCGTACAGCGCATGCAGCTCTGGCGCGTCCCGCCCCTCCCGGACCATGAGCCAGGTTCCGAGTCCTGCCTGCGCGAAGACGGTGATCTGCGCGGCCACAGTGGCCGCCCACAACGCCGGCGACCGCAGGCTCGGACGGCGGTGCGCGAAGAGAGCCCACAGTCCGACCAGCGCATTGGAGAAGATCACAACCCACGAGAACCAGTCGTGTACCGCGCTCACCGCCGACGCGGTAACCCATGTCATTGCCGTCACTCGGGATTCGAGGGTGCGTCCAGCGCTGCGAACAGGTCCGTCGACACTGCTCCGTCCGCTGCCGCGCCGCGGCGGATGAACCATTCGGTGCCGAAGGCCAGCTCGAAGGCATCATCGGGAAGAGCCACGAAGAACGAGTCAGCCGGGATCTGAGAGACGTGGGCCCGTATCGCGGCCCGCTTCCTGCTCAGAGCGGTCCGCACGTCGATGTGATGGGTGATCCGGGTGCCGTCAACACCGACGGTCCCCTCGTCGAGTTCAGCCTCGAACTCCGCCTGGTCCTGCTCGCGGATCGGATCCAAGCCCGCCTCGGCGGCCATTCGCATCAGCTCCTTCATGGAGGAGCGGAAGTGATCACGGTGCAGCGTCGCCTCATACACGGCGTCCACACCGGCCAGTGCCGCGGCCCGCACCCCCACACGGTGGACCTTTATGTGGTCGGGATGTCCGTAGGTGCCGTTGGCGTCGTAGCAGGTCAGAAGATCGGCCTGCTCGTGGATCAAGATCGAAGCCAGACGCTCTGCCGCGTCGGAATCGTCCGCCTGCCAGAAGCACTCGGGGTCCTCGTTGGCGGGGTCTCCCGCCATGCCCGAGTCGCGGTAGCCGAGCATTACGACCCGGTGCACACCCAGCAGTTCGGCCGCCTTGCGCAGTTCCGCCTCCCTCATCTCCGCCAGGTGCTCACCCTCGGGTGCCTCGCCGACGCCGAGTCCGGGGGTGGAGCCCCGCGATCCGTCGGTGGCACATACCAGCACCACACGATGACCGGCGCGCGAGGCCAGCAGCATCGTCCCGCCGGTGGAGAGTGCTTCGTCGTCGGGATGGGCGTGGAAGAAGACCGCCGTCGCCATCAGCCGACAGCACCGGCGGCCCGCAAGGAGGCAATCGCCTCGGTGTCGAGTCCCAACTCGGCCAAGATCTCGTCGGTGTGCTGGCCGGCATGCGGCGGTGGGCGACGTACTGCTCCTGGAGTCCGGCTGAAGCGCGGGGCCGGGCCGGGCTGGACCACTCCGGCCACGTCGGTGAACGTCCCTCGCTCGCGGTTGTGGGCGTGCTCCGGCGCCTCCCCCAGCGACAGCACCGGTGCGAAGCAGGTGTCGGTGCCCTCGAGCAGTTCGCACCACTCGTTCCTCGTGCGCTGGGCCACGACCTCGGCGAGCTTCTCCTTGAGTTCGGGCCAGACGGACCGATCCATCTGCGGGTCCCACTCCGGACCGTGCAGTCCGAGCCGCTCCCGCAGTTCGGCGTAGAACTGGGGCTCGATCGGTCCCAGCGAGATGTACTTGCCGTCGGCGGTCTCGTACACGTTATAGAAGTGGGCCCCGGTGTCGAGCATGTTGGTGCCCCGCTCCTCGCTCCAGAAGCCCGAGCCGACCATCCCGAAGAAGGCCATCATCAGCGAGGCGGCCCCGTCGACCATGGCTGCGTCCACAACCTGACCCCGGCCCGAGTTGCGGGACTCCAGCAGGGCGCAAACCATCCCGAAAGCGAGGTACATGCCGCCGCCGCCGAAGTCGCCAACGAGGTTGAGCGGCAGAACCGGGGCCTCGCCCTGCCTGCCGATGTGGTGCAGGGCGCCGGCCAGCGCGATGTAGTTGACGTCGTGACCAGCAGCGGAGGCGTAAGGACCCTCCTGGCCCCAGCCGGTCATCCGGCCGTAGACCAGTCGCGGGTTGCGGGCCAGACAGTCCTCCGGCCCGATCCCGAGCCGCTCGGCCACGCCGGGGCGGAACCCCTCCAGCATCGCGTCGGCTCCGTCCACAAGCGACAGCACCGTCTCGAGCCCCCCGGGGGACTTCAGGTCGACGCCGACTGAGCGCCTGCCCCGGTTGAGGAGGTCGCGTGGCGGGTGCTCAGGGTCTCCACCCCGCACCGCGGAGGCCCGGTCGACCCGGACGACGTCGGCGCCCATGTCGGCCA
>VXNG01000022.1 GCA_009840695.1 Acidimicrobiaceae bacterium | reverse complement strand
TATGAGTCCCCTGCTCTGACCACTGAGCTACGAGCCCGCATCGACCCTACCGGCGCCTTGCGCCCGAGCCCCGATGCGAGCGCCTTGTCATCTGTTTATATGACATTGACGGCAGCCAGGTCGGCCATTCGAAGTCGACGATCATGTGCCCCCACCGGTCGCCGTCGAGACGTGCCAGACTGACAGCGGCCTCGAGTCGGACCCGCCAGTCGATAGCGGGGTCTTCCACTACGACCGAGAGTTCGTCCTTTAGGTCAGTCCGCAGCGAGGCGCCTGCGGCCGCCCGTGTCCGAGTAGACGATGCGATCGTCCTCATCGATTCCGAGGAGTCTTCCGGATGCCGATGGCACCCAGCACGGCCACGTCAACGTGACCTCTGAGCCTTCTGAGGCCGCCTTCGGCGCAGATCGGCGGGCGTGTTGCTCGGTCGAGCGCAACCCGTGTGCCTCGAAGTAGGTCGGCAGTCCGGTCTGGGGAGGGAACGTGTCAAGGTCAGCACGAAGGAACGCGTAAAGGTCATGATCTCGCATCCCCCCGGCGTCCCATTCGCGACCCGGAGTGTCGGAGTGCGACATTACGATTCCCAGCCTCGACTTGGCTCGTGCCTCGACTCTCAAGCCGCATCGAACGCAAAGCAGGTCGGGTAGGCGGAGCCGCTTGACCTTCGTCTGCCACACCTTGTTGGCCATCGCGTAGCGTTCGAGTTCGATCATCCTGTGGCCGTGCTCGGTGCTTAGATGGTGTGCCACCGCCGCAGCCCCGACTGCTCCCATCGACACGAACCGGGCGAAGTCGGCGTCCTCCTTGAAGCCCATCACGCGGCGCCTTTCGCGGTCAGGAGGCAGTCAATCAAACGGTGGTGGGGGAATCGACGCAGGTTGCAGGCGCTGTCATCACCTTCGGCCATCATTCTGCCGCGTAAGGTGCTCACGGATGAGAGGCTACCGATGGTGACTGAGACGCTGGCCGTGCCAGTGGGCGCCTCGGCGAACGCAGCGGACGCGCTGCCGTCGATGTTGCGGGTGACCCGCAGCGACCCTGTTTATATGGCGCATGCCTATCTCACTAAGGTGCCCGTGGCCGCGATTGTCCCGTTCATCGAGGCGTTTACCAAGCCCGGCCAGGTGGTCCTTGACCCCTTTGCTGGTTCGGGCATGACAGGCGTCGCTTCGCTGGTCACAGGCCGTAGGGCAAGGCTGTTCGACGTTTCGGTGCTTGGACGACACATCGGCGTCAACTATGTCAGCCTCGTCGAGGCCGGGGAGTTTCGCGAAATGCTCTCCTACCCAGATCGAGCAGCGTTGGAGTGCTCCGCTTCACGCGCCGGACGCGGGGGGGCTTCTCTGGCCCGACTCTGCCATCGACGAAACCCGCCAGATGTACGCTGCGTCAGCGCTAGGCCGTCACGGACTGACCTCGACCGCTGCCTTCTACTCTCACCGCAATGTCTGTGCGCTAGCCGCGTTGCGGGATGCCATCGACGGCGTCGGTGAGTCGCAGCTGCGATCCAAGCTGCTGTTCGCGTTCACGGCGATCCTCACGAGGGCCAGCAAGCGCTACCAGTGGTCGCGGCAGCGTCCCCTCAACGCCGCCAACGCCAACTACTACGTGGCGCCCGTGTTCTACGAATGGAACGTGTTCGACCTGTTCGCCCGCAAGGTCAAGGCGGCCGCCCGCTCCGACGAGTGGATCAAGGGCACCCGAGGAGCGGCCGCGGTCTACGACAGCGTCCGCGGCCCTGACGTGCGTTATGAGATCGCCAGCGCCGACCGGCTGCCGCTTCCGGATGACTCGGTGGACTACGTGTTCACGGATCCGCCGTTCGGTTCCAACATCTTCTACTCCGACATGAACCTGTTCCAAGAGGCGTGGCTGGACGACACCACCGACCCGGCCACGGAGGCCGTCGTCGACCGGGCCGACATCGGTGGGCCGCGCCGTACGGCGCAGCGCTATGAGGCGATCCTGACGGAAGCGTTCAAGGAGTGCAGGCGAGTGCTCAAGCCGGGCGGACTCATGACCGTCCTGTTCGGAAACAGCTCAGGCGCCATGTGGCAACTCCTGCAACGCTCAATCGCTGCGGCCGGACTCGAGGTGGTTCCCGAATTGATTGTCGTCCTCGACAAGGGGCAGCGTTCTGTCAAGGGACTCGCCTCGGGCTTCGAGAATGTCGCCACGCTCGACCTTATGCTCACGCTGCGACCTGCTTCCGGCCTCTCGGAGGCGCTGCAGACGCCACCGGCCGGTGCAGTCGAGAGTCTCGTCGACAGCCTGTTGGCAAGCGACTCGGCGATCAGTCCGAGCGGGCTGTACGTGTCCCTCTTGCGCCACGGGATGGCCGACCGATGGGATCTCAGCCGGATCGACCTAAGGAAGGTCACCGAGCGGCTTCGCTATGCCGAGTTCACCATCGACCGGCGCAGTGCACTAGTCGTCCGCTCGGCCGAGGCCTGAGGACTCAGCAGCGCCGCTCACCGATCCCCATGCGCGTCTCAGTCTGCCGAATCGAGCCACTCGTCTCGTGACATGCCGGCCTGCCTCAACACGTTGGCGAGAAGGTCGACTCCGATGCCGCCCTTGTGGGGGTTGGGAATGCGGACCTTCCGCTTGCCCTCCTGCATGAAGTCGTGCCGCTTGCCGGACCGCGGGCCTTCCCAGCCGAGCTTCCGGAAGCGCCTGATGAGGTCGCTTCTGGAGACCGGGACCAACCGGCGACTCATGGCGCTGTGACTAGATGTATGCCCTCCATGCTGGGGATGTCGTCGTCGCCGTCCTCTAGCTTGAGGCTCGCCCAGTCCACGAGCACGGACCTCAAGTCAACCAGCGCTTCATCCTCGGACGGGCCGAAACCCCAGGCTCCGTCGATTCCCGCGACCGTTGCAACATGGCCGGCGGGGTCATTGATCGTTCGGACAATGGCACGCGAGGCGGCTACCTCTGCCCAGCGTTCGATCAATCTCTCACGAGTGGTTGCATCATCTGCCGGAGGCTCGATGTCCAGAACGGTCGGGTCGTAAGTGTCGATGACCGTGACCTCCTTCCCCAGATTCTAGGTGCCGCTGCCGTATGTGGGCAGGCGGTGGCTCCGGGGGTGGGACTCGAACCCACAACCTAGCGGTTAACAGCCGCTTGCTC
>VXNG01000133.1 GCA_009840695.1 Acidimicrobiaceae bacterium | reverse complement strand
GCGTTGAAGGCCTCGCTGAAGCTCTCGACCCCGGCCATGTCGGGCACCCGCCGGCCGGTCTCGCCGGCGCCGTCGACGAAGCCGACCACGGCCGCGCACGATCCGGTGCCCGCCGCGAACCGGTCTAGCGCGGCCCGGCTGGCCGCGACGAAGCCCGGTCTCAGGACGAGGTCCTCGGGCGGGTAGCCGGTGACGACCAGCTCGGGCAGCACTGCGAGGTCGGCGCCGGCGGCTTCGGCGCGCGCCAGAGCTTCGGCAGCCAGGGCCACGTTCGCTTCCAGGTCGCCCACGGTCGGGTTGACCTGGCAGATCGCCACCCTCAGGCGATCGGGTCCCGCTCCCCTAGCAGCGTCGGCGGCCATTGGGGGCGGGGCGGGTCAGTTGTAGCCGACGAGCGCCTCGCAGATGGTTCTCGTCAGCAGGGTGGACACGTGGTAGGGGTCGGCATTCGCGTTGGGGCGGCGGTCCTCGATGTAGCCCTTGCCGTCGCGGGCGACCTGCCACGGGATGCGCACCGACGCGCCGCGGTCAGACACCCCGTAGGAGTACTGGTCATAGCGCTCGGTCTCGTGCTCGCCGGTCAACCGGAACTCGATGCCCGCGCCGTAGCCGCCGAGATGCTCCTCGGGTTTGCCCGCCGCGCCCAAAGCCTCACACGCCGCGATGATCGGCTCATAGGACTCGCGCATCGACTTGGTCGACACGTTGCAGTGCATGCCCGCGCCGTTCCAGTCGCCCAGCATCGGCTTGGGTTCGATGGTCACCTCGATGCCGTGCTTCTCCGCCAGCCGGAACAGCAGGTAGCGGGCCACCCACACATGATCCGCGACCCTGACAGTGTCGGACGGACCGATCTGGAACTCCCACTGCCCCGGCATGACCTCCGCGTTGGTGCCCGCTATGTCCAGACCAGCCTGGATGCAGGCAGTGGTGTGCTCCTCGATCAGGTCACGGCCCGAGATGCGGCCCGCGCCCACCCCGCAGTAATACGGGCCCTGCGGCGGCGGGAACCCGGCCGGCGGGAACCCCGCCGGCCAGCGCGTGGTGGCGTCGAGCAGCGTGTACTCCTGCTCCATCCCAAACAGCGGAGCCTGGTCCTTGTACTTCTCATACACCGCCACACACTCAGCGCGCCGGTTCGTGGGATGCGGCGACAGATCATGGGTCAGCAGCGTCTCACACAACACCAAAATGTTGTCACCACCACGAACCGGATCCCCGCACGTGAACACCGGCTTCAACACGACATCAGAGTTGTCGCCCGTCGCCTGATTGGTGGACGAACCGTCAAACCCCCAAATCGGCGGCGCCTCATCATTGGCCAGGATCTTCGTCTTGGTACGGATCTCACCCACCGGCTCGACGCCGTCAATCCACAAATACTCCGCCCGATAAGTCACGATGCCTCCTTGGTCTAGTCCGTGCAGTTGCTGGGATTTCGAACGCTGAATGAGGCTATCGGCCTACTGGCGGTTCTCGGCCCACCAGTTGTCCAATCGAGCCAGCAGTTCCCCGGCCGGAAGCTCCCCTTCGGTGCGCTTGACCTCCAGCAGCCAGGCGAGGGCCCTGCCCACGTCGGGACCGGGCGGCAGGCCGAGATGGGCCATGACCGCGTCACCGTCGATCTGGGGCCGCTCCGCCGCCTTGCGCCCGGCTTCGGCCAGCTCGGATATGCGGCACTCCAGGTCGTCTATCTGGCGGTGGAGGTCGGCCTCCCGCTGGAGGTTGCGGGTGGTGCAGTCCGATCGGACGAGCTGGTTGAGACGGCCCAGCAGCGGCCCGGCGTCCCGGGCGTAGCGGCGCACGGCGGCGTCGCTCCACCCGGACGCGTAGCCCTTGAACCGGCCCGACAGCCGCACCAGCTCGCTCACATCGTCGACCGTGCGCTCGTCAAAGCCGAGCGCGGTCAGCCGTTTGCGAGTCATCCGGGCACCGACTGCCTCGTGGTGGCGGAAGGTCACCTCGCCGTGCTCGTAGCTGCGAGTGCGGGGCTTGCCGATGTCGTGGAACAGCGCCGCCAGCCTGACTACCAGGTCGTCGGGCGTCTTGGCCACCACCGCGATTGTGTGGGCCAGCACATCCTTGTGCCTGTGGATCGGGTCCTGCTCCATCTGAAGATCCGGCAGCTCCGGCACGATCTCGGCCATCCTGCCGCGATCGACGGCCGACCACAGCCGGGGCGCGGGGTCGTCACCGTTGAGCAGGTCGCAGAGCTCTTCTCGATGTGTCCGCCGGGCATCCACGATGATCACCACAAGTCAGCCTATGATCCTGCTCCACAGTTCGGTTTCGTGACGCGACGAACTGAACGCGCGCTGTATGGTGAGCGTCCTGGAAAGGAGTTCCTCATGCGATCACTCAGGCTCGCAACGGCACTCAGGCTCGCAACGGCGGTTTTCGCGCTGGCGTTGGTCGCGGCGGCGTGCAGCGACGACGGAGAGGACGGGGAAGAGCCGGCCGGCGAGGTGACTACAACGACCGGGTCCGCCGCCCCCACAACCACCCAGCCCCGGGTGACCACGCCGACGACGGCGCCGGTGGAGGAGCCCACGCCGACCACCGTCGTGGAGGAAGTGGCCGCGACCACCAGCACAACGGAGCCGCCGGAGGCCGGGACCAGCTTGGGGCCGCCTCCGCCGCCGAGCAACGTGCGGTGCCAGGCCGGCAACGCCGAGAATGAACTCCTTGTCGAGTTCGACGCCCTTCCCAACCCGTCCGACATCGCCCATATCCGCGTCTACGTGTCGGTGGACGGCGGGCCGATGATCACCAACGGCGAGTACACCGTCGATCAGGTCGACACCACCCGCTCCGGCGGCGACCGCTGGGCCGCTCGGGCCCGGGGGCTGCCGGCGAACACACCGCTCCGGCTGGCCGCAACCTCCTTCAACCATCTGGGCCAGGAGTCGGGCTGGTACATCGTGGAAGGCTTCTACTCCGGTCCGGGGGCACCCTGCGGCGAGGCTCTGCCGCCGCCCACCGGCACCGCCGGCATCGGCGAGGGCGAGGGCGAGGGTGAGCAGGGGACATAAAGGACTCGCTGCGCCGGTCGGGAACCAGACCAACCCGGCCGGCGTCATAGGTGTTGACCGTCCTAGTCGGGAGGACACCTATGCATGATGCGATCAACCTCCATGTGAGG
>VXNG01000106.1 GCA_009840695.1 Acidimicrobiaceae bacterium | reverse complement strand
CCCCGCCGCCCAGCAGCGACGAGTTGGCCGCGTTGACGATGGCATCCACCTGCTCAAGGGTGATGTCGCCCTGCAGGACCTCTAGGCGCGGCCCCTTCTGGTCAGTCTGCACGGGAGCGGGCCGGTCGGAACAATCCATGGTGGCCATTATGGGCAGTGACCGGCGTACTGTCGGGGTATGCCCCGGCTGTTCGTCGCGGTCTGGCCGCCTGAGGACGTGGTCCGAGAGTTGGCTGAGATGCCCCGACCGGCCGTCGACGGCGTGCGCTGGACCAAGCCGGAGCGACTGCACGTCACCTTGAGATTCCTGGGCCAGTGCGGCGAGGCCGGAGTCCAGGCCGCGCTGGCCGCAACCGACCTACCGAAAGCTCAGGTCACGCTCGGCCCCGGCGTCGAGCGGCTGGGGCGCGGCGTCTTGATGGTCCCAGCTCAGGGTCTCGACGATCTGGCCTCAGCGGTGGAGGCTGCCATCGCCCGTCTGGGCCTGCCGCCGGCCGACCATCCCTTCACCGGCCACCTGACCGTGGCCCGTTGCAAGGGCAAGCCCCCGCCCGGCTACCGGCCGGCGCTGGAAGCGTCGTTTACGGTCACCGAGATCGCGCTCGTGAGGACCGAGCCGTCCGGTTCCCACACCGACGTCCAGCGCTTCGAGCTGCGCTGACGCTCAGCCAGCAGCAACGAGCCCGACCGCCACCAGCGCCAGGACGAGTCCCGCCGTCTGGACCCCGCGTAGCCTCTCACGGAACACCAGCCAAGCCCAGAACACCGTCACCGCGGTGAACAGCGACGTGAGCACGGCAGCCACCGACGTCGATCCGACCCGCGTCGCCGCCAGGAACAGCGCATTGCCGGCAGTGACCAGCGCAGCGATGCCAACCACGTGCGGCCACACCATGCGAGGAAGCGGTCTTTCGACTCGCGTCGCGACGATGAACAGGCCGAGCACCATGGACCCGGAGCCGCGTGCGGCCACGACCGGCCACAAGCCGCTGTCCTCAGAAGTCCGGGAGAGGCACAGCAGCAGCAGCCCGATCCCGACCGCCCCGCCCAAGCCGTAGAGCAGGCTCGATCCGATGCTGCCCCGCTGGTCGGATCGGGCAATGCTGACCAGCCCGATGGCGACCAGCCCGAGGAGGATTCCCGCGGTCGCCCTGGCCGACAGACTCTCTTCACCGAGGAGCGACGTGACGATCACCGGCAGAGCGGCTGCGCCCACTCCGGCCACCGGCGCGGCCACACTGACTCGCGTGCGGGCGTACCCCGCGTAGAGAGCCACCAGCCCGCCTACCAGCCCGGCCCCGCCCAGCACCCCCCACGCCACGTCGGTGGCGTTCGCCTGGCCGGCCGCGCCCAACGCCGCCCCGCACGCCAGCCCGAACCCGACGAGGTTCGATGACGCCGTCACCGCCACCGGGTCGGCCCGCCGGCTGCTTAGACCGCCGAGGAAGTCGGACGTCCCCACCGACACCGCGGCCAGCAGGCCGAAGATCACCGTCACAGCGGACTCACGCTGCGAGTCTGGTCGTCACAGTGCTCCCGTGTCGAGTGCTGCTCGACGGAATCGCACTCGCGAGCACGGAAGCGTCAACACCGCCCTACGCCGCAGTGCGCCCTCCGGCCGCTCAGTCGAGCAGGGCGTCGGAGCGGATTCTCCGGCGTTCCGCCTCCTCGTGCTCGGCCAGCACCCGGCCGAAGAGCTGGCGGGTGCGGGCCACCCGGCCGATCACGCCCGGTTCCTGGGTGTAGGCGAAGATGGCAGCGTGGCGGGGTCGGGATCCCTCGCCCACCCTTGTGACCCGGTGCAGCGAGTGGCGTCCCCGGAAGATCTGCAGGTCGCCCGGTCGCAACTCCAGTGTGCGGACGCCATCCCGGCCGCCGGCTAGCACGTCGGCGATGGCGTCGAAGCCCTCATCGTCGGCCGAGCGGATCTGGGGCACGTACTCGAACAGCCCGCCGTCCGCAGCCGGCTGCACAAGCACCGTCACGGCGAAGTCGTTGGTGTCGAAGTGCCAGGTGAACTGCTGTCCCGGATCGCAGATGTTGGAGGTGAGCCCGGCCAGCGGATCGTCGTAACAGTGCAGGGCACCGATCTCCAGGCAGTCGGCGATGAACCGGGCGACCTCCGGTGCCCGGAACAGCACGTCGGTGGCGCAGCCGGGATCCCAGGCATCGCCGGGAATGAAGCCGCTGGAGCGTTCGATGAATGTGTTCACCGGATGGTCGGCCGGGTAGTCCGGATTGAAGTCCGTGTGGAAGTAGGGGTTCATCACCTGGGTCGAATAGTGGGTGGCGTGCTTGCGCTCGTAGACCTCGTCATTGAGCCTCGCCACCGCCGCGGGGCGCACGAAGCTTCCCAGCACCGCGCAGCCCTCCGAACGCATACCAACTCGCGCCGTGTCCACCGCGGCCACGTAGTCCGCAGAGGCCGGCTCGTGCACCGGAAATGCATCCAGATCGACAAGGTCGCCAAGTCCGATCGACTCGAGAGGCTGCATCACTTCTCCCAGTGTGGTGTCCAATCGCCTTCCAGGCGCATCGATATCCCGGCGTCATCCTCAATACGCCGGGTCACGCACATCTCACCCGCGTCCGGGCCGTAGCGGGCCGCGGCCCGCTCGAAGGCGCTCCGGGCCGCCGCGGTCACCGGCAGGTCCGCGTCCACGCTCGCCTCAAGATCGGCCAGCAGGCCCAGGTCCTTGACGCACAGAGCCAGCGGGAACGACGGATCGTAGTGACCGGCGAAGATGCTGGGAGCGTCATGTTGGGCGACAAAGCTGTCGCCCACGCTGTTGAGGATCGCCTCCCACAGCGTCCTCAACTCCACGCCGTTGGCCAGGCCGACGGCGAGACCCTCGCCCAGCGCGGCTGCGGCCGCGAACCACAGTTGGTTGGTCACCAGCTTGACCACATTGCCGGCACCGAGGGGGCCGCACTCGATGACGGTCCCGAGGTGCTCCAGCACCGGCCGAACCACAGCAACGGGCTCCTGCTCGCCGCCCACGAACAGTGTCAGCTCGCCCCTCCGGGCGCCGTCCACCGCGCCCGTTACCGGCGAGTCGACTACGGCCACCCTCATAGGCGCAGCCGAGGCCAGCATCAGCACCAGTTCCCGGCTGTTGGTGGTGAGATCCACCCACACCGATCCGGGACTC
>VXNG01000258.1 GCA_009840695.1 Acidimicrobiaceae bacterium | reverse complement strand
TCCTCCAGGAAGACGGTGGAGTCCCCGAAGGCGCTGCCGGCCTCGCGCTGGGCCGCCTGGACGGCCTCGGCCAAGGCGTCCGGGCGCTCGACCCTGCGCATACCCCGCCCCCCGCCACCGGACGAGGCCTTCACGAACAGCGGGAAGCCGACCTCGGCCGCTTTCGCCACGGCCTCGCCGGAATCGTTGATCGGCGAGGACTGGCGCAGCACCGGTAAGCCGGCTTCCTCGGCGGCGCGCCGGGCCCGCATTTTGTTGCCCGCCAGCCTCAGCACCGCGGCGCTGGGCCCCACGAAAGCCACTCCCGCGTTGGTGCAGGCCTCAGCGAGGTCTGGACTCTCCGACAGGAACCCGTATCCGGGATACACGGCGTCCGCTCCGACCTCGACGGCCTTGGCCACGATGGCTTCGTGGTCGAGGTAGGCCCTCACCGGACGGCCCGGCTCGCCGATCACGTAGGCCTCGTCGGCTTTGATGCGATGCAGCGCCCCGCTGCGTTCCTCCTCGATGGGGAGGATGGCGACGGTCCTGATGCCCAGTTGTGTCGCGGCCCTGAAGGCTCGGATGGCTATCTCACCGCGGTTGGCGACCAGGAGCTTCTTCATGACCCGCTCGGCTGTCCTTCGAAGCGATTTGCGATTGGAGCCTGCGCACGAGATCCGTGAAGGCGGGCTGGTCCATGGACCACAGCTGGGGGTGCAACTCGTGATCCACCGATGCGACCGAGTCTGTAATCTCGTCCAGGGACAGGATGGTGGCCTTGGTGCGGGCCACCAGTTCCTTGGGCTGGGCCGCGGCCCGGGCGGCCAGTTCGTGGGCCCGCGCCAGCAGGGCGTCGTCGTCGACGACCTGATAGGCCAGACCGGCGCGCTGCGCCTCGTCGGCCCCTAGGACCTCGCCGAATATCACCATTGCCATGGCGGTGGTGCGGTCGGTCACGTGCCGAAGGCGCCAGGTGTGGCCTCCGCCGGGATGTATGCCGATCTGCAGGAAGCGCGAGTCGAAGCGGGCGTAACGGCTCCCGGCCAGGACGATGTCGCAGGCCAGCACCATGTTCATGCCCGCGCCCACCGCGGCGCCGTTGACCGCGGCCACCGTTGCCAGCGGTGAGTGGGCCACCCGCAGGAATCCCTCGTAGATGCGGGTTATCCCGGTGGACTTCGCCGCCAGCAGATCGTCGAGGTCGGCTCCCGCGCAGAAACCCTTGCCCGCGCCGGTCACCACCAGAGCGCCGATGGCCGGGTCGGGCTCGAGCTCGTCCAGGGCGGCGACGATCTCGTCGTTCATGGCCTGGTTGATCGCGTTGCGTTTGCCGGGGTCGTTGAGCGTGAGTTGAGCCACACCGTCCGAGACATCGATCATCACGTAGGACATGGGTCGCAGTATGGCGGGTCGGCGCCGATGTGATGCCCGATACCCGTGGCGGCGCGCCCGCGCCGCTACCGTGCTCCGGTGCCCCCGGCGGCCTTCGCCTCGTTCCGCTACCGCGATTTCCGCTACTTCTGGTTCGGCGGGATTACGTCCATGTCGGCACGGTGGTTCCAGTACGTGGCCCTGCCCGCGGTCATCTGGGACTTGACCGCCAGCCCGGGCTGGGTCGGCTTCGCGGGGTTCGCGCAGTTCACCGCGATGGCGGTGGTTGCCCCGGCTGCGGGGATGGTGGGCGACCACTATTCGAGGCGCAAGATCCTGATTGTCTCGCAGTCCTTCATGGGCCTGGTCGCGGTGGCCATGGCCCTGGCGTGGACCCAGGGCGTGCGCTCCCCGTCCGCCTATGTGGCGCTGGCCGTGGCTTCGGGGCTGGGCGGAGGCTTGAACCTGCCCGTCTGGCAGTCCTTCGTTAGTGAGCTGGTGCCCAGGGACCTCCTTCTCAACGCGGTGACCTTGAACTCTGCCCAGTTCAACAGCTCCCGGCTGGTCGGCCCGATGCTGGGGGGCATCACCGTGGCTGCGGCCGGTCCGGAAGTCGCATTCTGGGTCAGCGCGGCCGGTGCTGTGGTGGTGGTGTTCGCGCTGGCCCTTGTCCGGTCCGGACAAGCTGTCTTGGCCGGGACTCCGAGTCTGAGGGTGATCCGCAACACGTTGGCCGTGGCCCGGTACGTGAGGGAACGCCGCGGTCTGGTGGTCGCCTTCGTCACGGTCGCGCTCATCGGAGCGCTCGGGCTGCCGATCCAGATCCTCACCGTCGTCTTCGCCGAGGATGTGTTCGACCGGGGGCCGGGCGGGTTCGGACTCATGCTCACCATGCTCGGAGTGGGCGCGGTAGCGGCCGCGCCCGTGGTGGCGTCTCTGGGCGGGCGGGTGTCTCGGTCGAACATCCAGAGGGTCGCGCTCGTCGTCTACGGCGCCGCCGTCGCGGCGCTCGCGGTGGCCCCCACTTTCGTGTTGTACCTGGTGCCGTTGGTGGCCATCGGGGCGGCCCACCTCGCGTCGGCCAGTGCGCTCAACACCGCGGTGCAGCTCCAGGTGGACGAGGAACGCAGGACTCATGTGATGTCGCTGTATGTCATGGTGCTGATGTCTTCCAATCCTCTCGGCCAGCTTGCGCTGGGCCAGTTGATCGAACTGGTCGGAGCACGGCCTGCCTTCGGCCTCTACGGCGCTCTGCTGCTGGTGGGAACGGCCGTGCTCCACACCAGGGGCTGGTTGCGGCAGCTGGATGTGGAGGTGGGGGAGTACTCGCCGGGGGTGGTGCCCGAGATCCATCCCACGACCCCGTCACCGCCCCGCCCCAAGAGGCGGTCCTCGAGCTAGCCGCTCACCAGTCCTCGGGCGAGCCGCTCACCAGTCCTCGAGCGAGCCGCTCACCAATCCTCGAGCCGGTCCTCGGGCGAGCCTTCCAGGTATGCCGTGCCCTCGTCGCAGTCGAACTGCACCGGGCACCACCGGCAGGCCGGACCCGGCGCGACGGTCGGATCGCGGTGAGGGGATGCGAGCTCCACGTATCGATGGGCGCCGTCGATTACCCGCTCGGCCGCCGACAGCAGCAGGTCGCGGGTGACCTCCTCGGGGTGGAACCGCCCCTGGTCGAGGTAGTAGGTGGCCAGCAGCCTGGGCGGCAGGATGCGCAGCGCCTCCAGCAGGGCGTAGAAGCGCAGGTCCTCGCGGTGGGCGGGTGAGAATCTGCCCGTCTTGAAGTCGATGATGACCTTGCCGGCCA
>VXNG01000276.1 GCA_009840695.1 Acidimicrobiaceae bacterium | reverse complement strand
AAGCTCACCGCTATCAGGCGCTGGGCCAGGCGGTCGGCCTCCTGCTTGCAGCCGGAGCGGCGCTCCTGGACCAGCCGCCATGCCAGGACCAGCGCGGCCGACACCTCGATGCCGGAGTCCAGCCCGAACCCGATCAGGCTTACCGACGCCGCCGCGATACCTGCGGCGATGGCGACCACGCCCTCTAGGCCGTTCCAGCCGATGGTGGTTCCGGTGAGCCACTTCTGGCGGGTGACGGCCTGATCCCTGCTCGTGGGCGTCATCAGTGCCATCCAGCCGTCACCTCCTCCGGTGTTCTCTGGGGAACGAACCGGAAGTTGGCGGTTGCTATTCCAATGTTCCGCCGGAACATGTTGCATAACTGGACGCTGACACTGTAGATTACATGACATGACATCAGACGATATAGTCATGAATGTCACGTTCAATGAGTCCGTGCCTCCCGGCGGCACGTACGCCAACGGCGCGCTCGTATGGAACACCCCCCATGAGTTCACGATCGATTTCACCTCCCACCGTTCGCCCATCCAGGACGGCGACGCCCAAGACGTGCTCGTGGTGGCCCGGATGAAGATCCCGACCAGCGCCATGTTCCGCATCGTCCAAGCCATGTCGGCAAACATCGACCGCTACGAGCGGCAGCACGGCCGCATCACACCCAGACCACCGAAGGAGACACCATGAGCGACAACAACGGCCAGGCCTTCGCCAACGCTGGACGCTTCGACTTCACCGTCCGGGTCGACGACGACAACGTCTCGATCTCACGGGCGGTCAGCCCCGAAGACGTGGACCGAGTGCGACGCCAGCTCGCAGAGTGGGCGACCCGCCGCCCCGCACAGCCCGCCTAGCGGCCTAGCCGTCCCGGCGGTCGACACACGGAGGAGGCGACTTAGTGCTACCATGTAGCACATGGAGCGGATCGGAGTGCGCGAGCTGCGGCAGCACGCCAGCCGGTGGCTGCGGCGGGTCGCGGACGGCGAGACGTTTGAGATCACTGTCCGGGGTGTTCCCGTGGCGCGGCTGAGTCCAGTGGCACCGCTGGAAGACAGCCTGGAGCGACTGGCCAGCGAGGGCATCATCACCCTCGCGACCAAGGATCTGGACGAGGTGCTCGACAGCCTCGAACCTATAGAGATCCCACCCGGTGTGCAGTCGCCCAGTGAGCGCCTGGCCGAACTGCGTCGCTATGAGCGGTGACCTGTGGTTCCTGGATGCTTCAGCGTTCCTCAAGCTGCTAGTCGTAGAGTCGGAGTCTGCGGAAATGAGGCGATGGGCGCACGGAAGACGATTGGCGTCGTCAGACCTGCTGCGCACGGAGGCCCGGCGCGGGGTCGCCCATATGGAGGCGTCCGTACTGCGAAGCTGCGACAGACACCTGGCAGGAATCCAGAAGGTCCGGCTGACGCCGGCACTGCTCGACCGGGCCGGCCGCCTTCCCGGCCGTGGACTGCGAACGCTCGACTCGATCTATGTCGCCTCCGCCCTGCAACTCGGCGACGATCTTGCCGACTTCGTCAGCTACGACCGGCGCCAGCTCGCAGCCGCCGAGCGCCTCGGTCTCCGCACAGCCTCCCCCGGCGTGCCGTAGTCGGCTTCGATACGGCATGGCCGCTGCGAGCCGCAAAGCGCCATAGCCCTGCCGGTAGGTTCTAGCAGTGACTGATGAGCGCTCACCCCAGGAGTCCGGGGATGGGCGGGCTGCTCTACTGAAAGCCGCGTACTCGGTCAGGAGCCCCGACGACAACCGGGAGCTGTACGCCCAGTGGGCGGCCACCTATGAGCAGTTCCTCGACGACAATCGCTACATCTACGCCCGTCAGGTGGCTGAGATCTTCGCCGAACGGTCATCGGCTGAAGGCGAACCGGTGCTCGACGCGGGATGCGGCACGGGCCGCTTGGGATGGGAGCTGTCCCGGCTCGGGATCTCGCCGGTCGACGGGATCGACATCTCGCCCGAGATGCTGGCCAAGGCCGGCACCATGACAGGACCGGATGGCGCACCCTCCTACCGGCACCTCATGGAAGCCGACCTCACCGGCTCCATCGACCTGGGTACCGACAGTTACTCGGGCCTCGTCAGTTCCGGCGTGTTCACCCATGGGCATCTCGGGCCCGACGCTCTGGCGGAATTGTTGCGTGTGGTCCGGCCCGGCTCGGTCGGTGTGATCGGCGTCAATGCCTCGATCTTCGAGTCCAACGGCTACAAAGATCGTCTCGAGCGCTACGCCGCCGACGGCGTCATCGGCGACCTGGAAGCGCAGTTCCGCAAGGTGTACGAGGACGCGGACGACAGCAACGCCAACCACTTCACCTACATCGCCGTGTTCACGATCGTCTAGCGATCGCCTAACACACGACGGCCCGCCGATGCGGGGCTCAGATGATCAGGGCGTAGGAGATCGACGCGAAGGCGAAGACCAGCGCGGCGACCACGGTGATCCGGTCGAGGTTGCGCTCCACCACGGTGGAACCGGCCGCCTGGGCGCCGAGCCCGCCGCCGAACATGTCCGACAGGCCGCCGCCCTTGCCGCTGTGCAGCAGCACGAGGAACACCAGCAGCATCGCCGACAGCACGTGCAGCGGGGCGACGAACCAGATCACGGTGCGAGGCTACCAGTGCCCCGAGCCGGCGCCGCGCCCGGAGCGGGGGTCACGCCGCGTACAGGCGGTGGTTGACGATCCGGGCGAACTCGGTGGCGTCGAGGCTGGCCCCGCCCACGAGCGCACCGTCGATGTCGGGCTGCTCCATGAGGTCGGGGGCGTTGGACGGCTTGACGGAGCCCCCGTACTGGACCCGCAGATCGGCTGCGGCCGCCCTCCCCCACCCGTCGGCCACCCGGGACCGCACGTGGGCGCACATGTCCTGGGCGTCGGCCGGCGTGGCCGTCTCGCCGGTGCCGATGGCCCACACCGGCTCGTAGGCCACCACCAGCTTGGCGACAACGCCGGCGTCGAGCCCGTCGAGGCTGCCGGCCACCTGATCGGCTACCACATCGTGGGCCTGCCCGGCCCGGCGCTGCTCGATGGTCTCGCCGACGCACACGATCGGCACCATGCCGTGGCGCAGCACCGCCCGAGCCTTGGCGTTGACCACCCCGTCGCCCTCGCCGAACAGCGCCCGGCGCTCGCTGTGGCCCACGATCACGTACGACACGTC
>VXNG01000017.1 GCA_009840695.1 Acidimicrobiaceae bacterium | reverse complement strand
CTTCGTATCGGGGAGTCAGCCTTGCCGGGCGGAAGAAGGGCTGTCCCCTAGACGACCAGTGCGACGGTGACCAGAGCTCCCGCGAAGACGGCCACCATCATCAACGCAACCCTCATCATCGTCTTGGTCAGCTCCGCGATCTCCTTGTGGATCACGGCGATCAACCTGGACTCGAGCACCTGCAAGTCCTTGGTGGTGGCCAGCGTGTCCGTCGGCGCGGATGGAAGGGGTACGTCTGCTGCGGTCATGTCTCAACCCCTTCCCACTCGGACGCGGACACCGCTCATGCTAGGTCGGCCTAGCTTGTAATGCAACATGAATGATGGAAATGTACTCCAGACTCAGTGGGTATGGGACTGGGTTGCTGTCTGCAGCGCTTCGCCGACCTGCAGGCACCGGGCGTCGCGGTGGTGGGGGGCGACGATCTGGACTGCGGCCGGCTTGCCCTCGTCGAGCCCGACGGGCATCACCAGCGCGGGATTGCCGGTGACGTTGAACGGCAGGAAGTTGCGGGCCACCTTGTCGAGCCACAGGCGGTCGCCGTCGTCGAAGAAGGTGGCCGGGTCGGGTGCCGAGGTGGGAGTGGCCGCGGTGACCATCACGTCCACCTGGTTGAAGGCCGCTGCGACGTCGTCTTGGACCAGGCTGCGGGCTCGGAGAGCCCTCAGATAGTCGAAGGCACTGGTTCGGGCTCCCGCCGCGAGGCGGCATGCTGCGGAGGGCGTGAACTCGCCGATGCGGCCCATGTTGCTCACATGGTGGGCCGCGAACTCGACCACGGTGATGACCCAGGCGATGATGCCGGCCATTTCGGCGTGGGGGAACGGGACCGGCTCGATGGTGCAGCCCAGATCCTCGAGGCTCTCCAGAGCGCCAGACAGCGCCGCGTTGACTCCCGGCGAGGAGCCCTCGGCGAGCCATCCGTCGGGCACCCCGACCCGCAGGCCCTTTACCGATGTCCCGACAAGGCCGTAGTCGGGAACCGGGCTGGACGATGAGTAGGGATCGGCCTGGGATTGGCCCGCAATCACGCCCAACACCCGCCCCAGATCCTCCACGGTGCGGGCCATGGGGCCGACATGGTCCAGCGTCCAGGACACTCCGAAGACGCCGTCGCGGGGCACCCGGCCGATGGTCGGCTTCAGCCCACTCACACCGCAGTACGACGACGGCACCCGAATGGACCCGCCGGTGTCGGTGCCCAGCGCCACACAGAAGAGTTGGCTCGCCAGTCCCGCCGCCGAGCCGGATGAGCTCCCTCCCGCCCACCGGTCCGGAGCGCTGGGGTTCGTGACGCCGTCGCCGGTCTCGTCGCCGAAGGCGAACTCGGGCGTGGTGGTCTTGGCCACGATCACCGCGCCGGCGTCCCGCAACCGGGCTACTACGGTGGCGTCGGCTTCGGGGACATGGTCCGCGAACAATGGTGATCCGGCGGCCGTGAGCAGTCCGGCCGTGTTGATGATGTCCTTCACCCCGACGGGCACGCCTTCCAGCGGTCCGGCGTCGCCCCTATGCCACCGTTCAACAGAACGGGTTGCTTGCGCCAGGGCTTCGCCGTCGTTGCGAGTTACCACCGCTCCGGCCGCGGTGTCGGTGTCGTCAATGCGAGCCAGACACGCATCGATCACGTCAACCGGGTCGAACGCGCCAGTCCTGTAGCCCTGAAGCAGCGAGGAGGCGCCGAGTTCGGCCAGATCGTCAGGGTCTGAGGGCGATGGTCGCGACACCTCACCATCCCCGGAGACGACCCGGCTGTCTGCCGTGTCGGCATGGAACATCCAGCGGTCGCCGGCCGCGGGCCCCACGGTGTTGGGGAACGGCTCGCTCAGTGACCGCAGCGCGGCCAACTTGTCGCCCAGTGTGGCCTGGGCTGCCGCGGCCGCGGCCAAGATCTCCTCGGGAATCTCGGCGCTTCCGTCAGTCACCGTCCAGTCGCAAGCCACCGCCGAAACGTAGCCAAGCCGTCACAGGCACGCCCAGAGGACGCATGGCGGTCCGACGAATCAGTTCCAGTCTCCCGGTGACCACACCAGCGGGAAGACGTCGCCAAAGGAATCGAGGGTCTGACCCGTCTGGGGCTGCTGTTCCACCAGTCCCGGCGGATCGGGCACCATCTGCCCCACTCGCTTGATGTACCGGGCCTCCGGTCCGGCGAAGAGCGCGGCGTAGGCCCGGCGGTCGCGCTCGAGGGTCACTCCCTCGGCAGTTCCGTGGAGGAGGTTGCCGTGGAACAGGATCACGTCGCCTGGCTGGTAGTCCCACCCCATGATGTCGAACGATCCGCGATCGCGGGGCACGTCGGGGGTGGGCGGCAGCGATTTGTCCATCACCACGCCGCGGTAGGCGAATCCCGATCCTCCCTTCTCGTAGACGCCGCGTTTGCGAGCCAGGGCCATCCGGAGAGCGTTCTCCTCGTCGGACATGTCGGGGTCTCGGCCCACCATCGGCCGGTATGTGACGTTCCAGCGGTGCGATCCGCGGACCACTTCGAGGCTGGCCGGGCGAGGCACCCGGTCCGGTGACGCCCAGGCCCGCACGAGGTGATGGCCCTCCACGTTGTGATAGCTGGTGTCCTGGTGCCACGGGGTCGGGGCCATGAACCCTGGCCTCCGGAAGAACATCTGGTCCATATAGAAGCGCACCGGAGCGCTGAGCACCGCGCCCACGAGGCCGCCGACGGGCGAGTCGTTGGCGAACCGGTGGAGGCTGGCGGACCGGGCGGCCAGCAGCTGGTCGGCCCGCACGGTCGCCCCCTGGGCGACCACCTCGCTGGACATGTGGTCGCGCTCGGCGAAGCACTCCTCCAGGCCGTCGGCGATCAAGTCCACCCACTCAGGGGCCAGCACGCCTTCGAGCAGCACCGCTCCGTCGCGGTGGAACGCCTCGATCTCATCGCTAGTGACAGGCCTCAGGGGTCGGACCGAGGTCATCGGCCGTCGCCTTCGTAGGCGACCGCGGCCGCGAAGCGATCGGTGCTGATGTCCTCGAGTCTCCATCCCGCGCCCGGCATGTCGGCGATCCGGACAGAGCCGCTGGTTGCGCCGGCCCTCATTTCCTGCGGGATCTCGAAGCGGGACACGTCCAACGACAAGCCCATGCCGTGGGCCTTGCTCAGGGCTTCCTTCATCGTCCAGAGCCTGAAGAACAGGTGGAGCCGATCCCGGTTGTTCGCCGCGGACAACTC
>VXNG01000100.1 GCA_009840695.1 Acidimicrobiaceae bacterium | reverse complement strand
CCAACCGCGAGGAGCGACGCGACCAAGGCACCCGTGGCGAGCACTGCCCAACCCGTCACCGGGTTCTAGGGTCACATACCCATAGAGCCCATTTCGATAGAGGCCATACTGGGCAACCCAGCGCGCCGACCCGGGGGCGATAGCCGGCCCGCGCATCGCAAACGCCGACGTCACGAGGGGTGCGCTACCGAAGGCCGAGACTGCGGCGTCCAGGCCGATGAAGGCAATCGTCGCAGAACTGAGGGACAAACCGGGGCTCCCTCATTCCAGCCAGCGGCCTGGCCGCGGTGCGGTGGTAGTGGTCCGGTGCGGCCCGCTAGCTACCCTTATATCCACAACCAAGGAGAGGACAACGGCCATGACCACGACACCCTCCTCCCACGAACCCGCGGCGTACGGCGCGGATGACCGTCAGGGCGGTCGCCGCGGGCCAGATGGACGGCTACGGCGTGTGTGGCAACGGCGCGCTTCTCGGCTCGCCGTTGGGGTAGTCGCCGCGGCTGTTGCGTTGACGGCGGCGGCCGTGGCGCTCGCACAGGGGATCGGCACGTTCCGTGACGTGCCGGCCAACCATTACGCCGAAGACGCGGTGCAGTGGGCCGTTCAGAACAGGATCACGTTTGGATGTCTCGACGGCACGTACTTCTGCCCCGAGACGGCAGTGAACAGAGCCCAGTCGGTGACGTTCCTGTACCGCTACCAGAACAACGTGGTCAGACCTCTCGAGAATCGGGTCCGAGCGCTGGAGAGCGGGTCCGTTCAAACGCAGGACCCAAACGCCGGGTTCGGGAACCAGCCGACACCCACGACGGTTCCGCCGCGGACGTTCACCACCAGGGGCACCCAGCACCAGACCCGCTCGTTCAACCTCCCGGCAGGCATTTACGAAGCCGTGTTCACGCTGGAGGCCACCAAGGCAGCAGCAGACCACGATCAGGACAACGTCACCGGCGCCGAGCCGGTGACACTGATCCAGGTCGAGTACCGGGAGAACTCGAGCAGCGCGTGGAAGACCCACGCGGTCAACACCCTGAAGCTGGATACGACTCGTGGCCTGCCGGCCGCAGGTGCGCTGTTCCAGCAGGCACCCGCGGCAGGGACAGTCAATGTCGAGATCGCGAACGTGCCTGGACGCCTGCCCACGAGCGGGCAGATCAGGGTCAGCGCCTACATGGCCGACGACACCATCACCCCCAACGACGCCGACGGTGACCCCGACCGGACCACCAGGTATGACTTCTCCTGGGGCCTCATCCTGACAGAGAAGCGGTCCTGAGCGCCCTTCCCGGGTAGGAGCGGCCGGCCGCGGCCGTGACGGAAGCCGCCCAGCGCGAGAGCGAAGATCCGGGGGCTAGCTGACGAGGTACCAGTCGGTGCGATCGGCTTGGTCGTCGGGATCGCGTGACGACCAGCCGAGCAGCAGGATGGTGGCGCCGTCGCCGTCCAACTCGTTGGCGAGCACGCTCTCGAAGAGGCTCAGCGACACGATGTTGCCGTCGAGACGGAACCGATCGTTGCCGTCGTAGGCGACCACTGCCGGGGTCCCGAGGTCGACGACGACCTCGTTGCGCCGGGCGTCGGCCGCCAGCACCTGATAGGTCCCGCCGCCGGTTGTCTCTTCGAAACCGAAGAACTCGGGATCCGTAGCCCACAGGAAGTCGACGGTGCCGGTGGGGCCGCCGCTGACGCCCGCGAGGGACGCGGTCAGGGTCTCACGGATGCCTCCGGTGCCGGAGCGGGAGTAGCTAATCCGGGCTGTCCCCGACGAGCCTGTGCGCACGGTGCCGGAGACCTCGAAGCCACCGCTGTCGCTTGCGAGCTCCACCGTGGCACCCCTGAACGGCTGGCCGTACTGATCGGTGACAGTAGCGATCACCACATTGCTGACCGGCCGCGTACCCGTCGCCGCCCGAAGGTACTTGACCTGGGTGGCCAGGTCGATTGTGGTCGCCATCGGATCGGCGTCGGTGAAGACGACCCGCACGTTCACGACCGACTCGTCGAACTCGGGGCTGTCTCCGACTGGGGTGACTGTGTAGCGCCACAGGATCTCGTCGGCGACGGTGTCTCCGGTGTCGTTGGGCTCCGGATCGGCCCCGTCGAGGATGAATTCGATCTTGCCGGTGTCGTCCACTGCCACAACCTCGGTGCTCCTCTGCCAGAGGTTGCTGCTGGGGGTGGCCTCAGCGTCGGTGCTGCGGAAGGCCTCCGTAGTGATCGTGTAGGAGGCGCCGTCCTCGGGGGGAACCGCTCGCAACCCGTTCACGCCGACCAACTGGACGGTTACGGTGACGGTGCTGCCGAAGCGGACATGGGTCGCGTTCTCGGGCAGGCTGTTGGTGACCTTCGCGCCGGTCGCCTCCACGCCCTGAGTGCTCACCTGGACGCTGACGAGCCGGGCGTCCCCGCTGCGGACAATGTCCCCGAGTGCTCCTGTCCAGGCCCAGACGGTCACCTCCGGCTCGTCGGTGGGGCCAAGGCCGATCGTAAAGTCCCCGTCGGGTCCTGTCACCGGATCGAGAACATCGATTTCGCAGGGTCTGCTGCCCGACTGGTCGTTCACGAGGGTGCTGCACGATCCGTCGCTACGGAAAGCCCGATGAGCATCCCGCGAGGCGATCGAGAAAGCGTCGATGGCTGCGTTGGCGACCGGAGCGAAGACCTCGTTGCGGACCGACACGGTCACCTCGCCGGGCAGGTACTGCTGGACCGTCACACCTTCGGGACGGGCCGTGGTGTGGGCCAGGGCGCGGGTGATGAAGGCGGCCATCTCCCCGCGGGTCACGTGCCCTTCCGGTGAGAAGTTGCCGCCCCCGGTGCCTTTGGCCACACCCAGCTCGAACAGCGCGCTGGCCGCGCTGTCCTTGGTGACGGGTTGACTCCGGCGCGAGTCGATGAACGCGTCGTCGGGTTCGGTCCCGCCGACGGTGAAGATGCCGTCGGATCTCAGCACGACGTTCACGCGGGAGTCGTTGCCGGTCGCCGAGGCGAGCAGCCGGGCGATCAGCAGCGCCATGTCGGCCCGGTTCACGGGGTCGGAGCCCGTCGCGGCGAAGTCCTGCACCACGTCGGCGGGGTCTGCCCCGGCGGCGCGGGCTGATCGTTCCATGAACAGCACCATCTCGAACCGGGAAACGTTCCGGCTGGGCCGGAAGGTGCCGTCGCCGTAGCCGATGGTCACGCCGTAGTAGGCCAGACAG
>VXNG01000050.1 GCA_009840695.1 Acidimicrobiaceae bacterium | reverse complement strand
TGCCCCATCTGCTGGCCCTGTCGACCTCGTCGCCGTTCTGGGAGGGGCGCGACACGGGCCTCAGGAGCTACCGCATGGCGGTGGGCGAGGCGCTCCCCCGCACCGGGATCCCCGAGAAGTTCGGATCGTGGTCCGAGTTCAGGCGCCACATCGACGTGCTGGTGCGGGCCGGGATCATCGAGGACTCCACCATGGTGTGGTGGTACATCCGCCCGTCGGAGCGCTACCCCACCCTGGAGATGCGGGTCACCGACCTGCCCACGAGAGTGGAGGACTCGGTGGCAATCGCCGCCATGTACGTCTGCCTGCTGAGGATGCTGTGGCGGCTCAGGCTGGAGAACCGCCGCTGGCGGAGCTACGCCAACTTCCTGCTGTCGGAGAACCTGTGGCGGGCCCAGCGCTACGGGGTCGGCGGCGAGTTGATGGACTTCGGCAAGGGCGTGCTAGTGCCCTTCGGTGACCTGCTGGAGGAACTGATCGAGATGGTCAGGCCTGATGCCGAAGCCCTGAACTGCGTGGCGGAGATCGAGCACAACCGCACGATCTGCGAGCGGGGCACCTCGGCGGACCGCCAGCTCGCGGCGTACCACGGAGCGCTGGCAGAGGGCGCCACCGAGGACGAGGCCTTCAAGGCCGTCGTCCACACGCTGATCGCCGACACCATCGCGCCTCCGGAGATCTAGAGCCCGGGCGGCCCGCCGGTGCGGAGCCGGTCGCGCTGATCGCCGTCAAGGAAGCCGCAATGGACATCGGAGAAACGCTCTACGTCTGCCACAGGAAGCCCTGGCGTGAGTGGCTGGAGGCCAACTTCGACACCGCCACAGAAATATGGCTGATCTATCCCAACAAGAAGTCCGGCGAACCTCGAATCATCTACAACGACGCCGTTGAGGAGGCCCTGTGCTTCGGCTGGATAGACAGCATCGTCAAGAAGCTCGACAGCTTGCACTCCGTCCAGCGCTTCACGCCGAGGAACCCGCGCAGCGGATACTCCCAGCAGAACAAGGAGAGGCTTCGATGGCTGGCTGAAGAAGGCCTGCTCCACCCGTCGGTGAGGGAATCGACAAGAGACGTCGTGAACGAGGAGTTCGTGTTTCCCGGCGACATTCTGCAGGCCATCCAGGCGAACGAGCAGGCGTGGCGGAACTTCCAGGGTTTCTCGCCGGCTTACCGGCGGATCCGGGTGGCATACATCGACGCCGCCAGGGCGCGCCCGGAGGTGTACGAGAGCCGGCTCAAGAACTTCCTGAACGCCACTGAGAAGGGCAGGCAGATCGGCTACGGCGGCATCGACAAGTACTTCTAGCGAGGGCCGGGCAAGCTCGGCCTCTAGCCGGTGTCGATGATGGCGGTGCGCAGGTCGGTCATGTCCAGGATGGTGTACTTGCCGCCGATGCGGCCCCAGCCCGTGCCGGTGCGGGACGCTCCACCGAACGGCGGATGCTGCTCCCAGAAGGCGGTGCCCTCGTTGACGAGCACCGTGCCGGTGCGCAGCTCGTCGACGGCCCGGTAGGCCCGGGCCAGCGAAGCGGTGAACACCGACGCCTGAAGGCCGAGATCGGAGTCGTTGGCCAGCGCGAAGGCCTCGTCGTCCGAGCTGAAGCGGGTGATGGGTATGACCGGCCCGAAGCTCTCGTGGCGGAACACGTCCATGGCCGGGGTCACATCGTCGATGACGGTCATCTCGTAGTAGAGCCCGGTCGGACGGTCCGGCTCGCGGCGCCCGCCGAGCAGCACCCGGGCACCCTGGGCTGTCGCGCCGGCCACATGGGCGTCCATGCGGGCCGCCACGACCTCGTTGTTGAGCGGACCCATCAGGGTGGCGTCGTCCAGGGGGTCGCCGGGAGTGACGGAGGCGGCCCGGTCCACCAGCAGGTCGACCAGATCGTCATGCACTGAATCGTGTACCAGCAGGCGCTCGGTGGCGACGCAGCACTGGCCCGACACGAAGTGGGCGCCGAACACCGCGGCGTCGGCCGCAGCGTCCAGGTCGGCGTCATCGAACACGATCTGGGGGCCGTTGCCGGACGCCTCGACGATGGTGCGCTTCATGCCTGCCGCGGCCACGATCGCTGCGGCGGTGGCTTGGGAGCCGACGAACCCGACGCCGTGGACGCCGGAGTGCGAGACCAGAGCCTGGCCGACGTCCCCCCGGCCCATCACCACCGAGACCGCTCCGGTCGGGAAGCCGGCGCCGGCCACGGCCTCGGCCAGGGCCAACGCGGAGAGCGGGGCGTTCTCCGAGGGCTTGATCACGGCCGGATTGCCGGCCGCCAGCGCAGCGGCCAAGAGCTCGGCGGGGATGTTCATGGGGAAGTTCCACGGGGTGACCAGCGCATACACGCCATTCGGCTTGCGATGGGTGAACACACGCTTGCGGGGATCGACGCTGGGCAGCACATGGGTCTCGAGACGCTTGATCTCCTCGGCGGCCAGCCGGAAGATGTCGGCCGACTCGGCCAGCTCGTCGACCGCCTCGGCGGCCAGAGCCTTGCCCGACTCCCGGGCCAGTTGCTCGGCGAGAGGCGAGGCATCCGCTTCGAGGCGGTCGGCGGTGGCCCACAGCAGATCGGCCCGCTCGAAGAAGCTCAGCCGCTCCAACTCCGGCGCGGCCTCGTTGGCGGCGGCCACAGCCTCGTCCACGTCGGCAGGCGAAGCGGTGTCGATCTCGGCCAGCACCTCACCGGTGGCCGGCTCGACCACGGCCAGCGGCTGCGCGCCCCGGCCCGGACGGCGCCGTCCCCCAATGATTTGATGCATCGCCGCACACTACGCGCTTATGCTCGGGGCGTGGCTGGAGCGGTGATCATGGTGATCGTGCTGGTGGTGGTGTTCCCGGTGGTGGTGCTGATCGGCAGCGGGATCCTGGCCGCAGCACTGGGCAGCTTCCTGAAGGTCGACTCCGACGCGGCCAACAGAGGTGACGACGGCCCCAACGAGTACCTGGAACTGGCCCGCAAGGAAGCCGAGACCGGCTACCCGCACCGGCCCGAGCCGCCATCGCTGCGCTCTAAGCTCCAGTCGAAGATCCGGTCGGCCAGGTAGGCGGCAGCCCCCGGTCGATCCACACCGCGGCGGCCACCGCGGCGAACACGGCGTCGCTGCCGTTGACAGGCTCTGAACCGTCGTCCTGCACGTCGATCCTCACCGCCGGCATGTTGGCCGCGCTCACGATGCCGAAGGATCGGACGGTCAGGTCGTGGACGT
>VXNG01000114.1 GCA_009840695.1 Acidimicrobiaceae bacterium | reverse complement strand
GCATCTCCTATGTGATCGAGAACCGGGCGGCCATGGCCAAGGCCTGCAGCTGGCTCTTCTACGACCACGCCGTGCAGCCCACCGAGCAGTACGGCCAGATGCTGCGCTCGACGCTGCAGTCGATGGCACCGGGAGGCGGGGACGACCCCCATGTCGTGGTGCTGACCCCGGGCATCTTCAACTCGGCGTATTTCGAGCACGCCTTCCTGGCCCGCTCGATGGGTGTGGAGCTGGTGGAGGGCCGGGATCTGGTCGTCGACGGCCACAGCGTGTACACCCGAACCATCGAAGGTCTGGTCAAGGTGGACGTCATCTACCGGCGCATAGACGACGACTTCCTGGATCCGGTGGCCTTCCGGCCCGACTCGACCCTGGGCGTACCGGGGCTTCTCGGCGCGCTGCGGGCCGGGACCGTCACGGTGTGCAACGCGCTCGGCAACGGCGTCGTCGACGACAAGGGCGTATACCCCTACGTGCCCGCCCTGATCCGGTACTACCTGGGCGCCGAGCCCATCATCGACAACGTCACCACCTACATGATGTGGGACCCCGACCAGCGGCGCGAGGCGCTCGCCAGGCTGGACGAGCTGGTGGCCAAGCCGGTCGGCGAGTCCGGCGGCTACGGCGTGCTGATCGGCCCCCACGCCACCGAGCAGGAACTCGACGAGGCCCGGGCCACTATCGAGGCCGAGCCCCGCAACTGGATCGTCCAGGAGCTGGTGCATCTGTCCACGCTGCCGTCGGTAGCGGAGGACCGCCTCGAGCCCCGCCATCTCGACCTGCGTCCCTTCGTGCTTACCGGCGAGCGGACCCAGGTCTTCCCCGGCGGACTCACCCGGGTGGCCATGCGCCGGGGGTCGCTCATCGTCAACTCCTCCCAGGGCGGTGGCTCCAAGGACACCTGGGTCCTCGCCCCCGAGACGCCATGACCGCCGCGTGCCGGGTGCCCGGGAGCTCGTACCAGTCGCTCGGGCGCTCGTCTGGGAGCGCGCCGTGATCCTGGCCCGCCACGCCGAGGCGCTGCTGTGGGTGGGTCGTTACCTGGAGCGGGCCGAGACCACGTCCAGGTGCCTCAACTATGCGGCCAACTCGATCACCCATCTGCGGGCCGACGAGGCCCGGGCCGAGGGCGAACTGATGGTCAGGACCCTCGGCCTGCAGGACGAGCTAGAGGCCGCCGGGCCGTTGGAGAGCCAGCCGCAGCTGGTCGCGTTCCTGCTGTCCGACACCGACAACCCCGGCTCGGTGGTGTCGGCCATCGTCGCGGTCCGCGAGAACCTGCGGTCGGTCCGGGACCGGATACCGATCGAGCTGTGGGAGGAGGCCAACGGCCTCTACTTGAGGTTCCCGTTCCTCGGCCACGCCGACGTCGCACCGACCGGGCTTCACGAGGTGCTGCTGATGGTGCGGCGGGCCTGCCTGGCCATCTCCGGTGTCCTCAACGAGGGCATGAGACGCGATGAGGGGCACGCCTTCGTGGTCGTCGGCCGGATGCTGGAGCGGTCGATCTTCACGGTGGGCCTGCTCGAGGCCAGCCACTCCGACGCCCGCGGCGTGATGGACGCCACCCGGATGCTGCGTCTCACCAGCTCGTTGCAGGCGTACCACCGTCAGCACGGCAACGCCCCCGACCCCCATGGAGTGGTGCGCTACCTGTTGCACGCCCCGGACCTGCCCCGTTCGGTGCTGTCATGCCTCGGCCGGGCCGAGGAGGGCCTCACCGGCCTGGGGGCGAACTCCGCCGCGCTGGACCGCGCCCGCCGCAAGGCGGCCCTGCTGCGGGCCCGCCTGGAGCTCGGCGAGGTCGAGGAGGCCATGGCGTCCGATCCGGTGGCGACCCTGCAGGACTTCGCCGGGCAGCTTGCGGGACTGGCCGGCGACGTGCACGCCGGCATCGTGCCGCCGCTGGCCATGGCAACGGTCCAAGCTCAGTACGTCCGCCCTGGCCGTGCAGGTGAGCCTGGCCATTCAGGCGGGCCCGGCCATTCAGGTGGCCCTGGCCATGTGGGCGAGGGGGCGGGATGAGGCTCGGAATCTCGTACCGGATGCACTTCCGCTACTCCGAGCCAGTGACCGAGTGCCAGAACGAGGTGCGGGTGCGGCCCCGCGACGATGATCACCAGCGAGTGCTGTCGTACCGGCTGATGTCTCAGCCGCAGCTCCAGGTGTTCGCGGCCCAAGACTACTGGGGTACGGTGGTGGAGCATCTCGGGATCCGCACGCCGCACTCCGAGCTGGAGTTGCTGGCTGAGGCGACCGTGGAGACGGCCGCTCGCCCCGAGCCGGCCGGGGCTCCGGCGGTCTCGGCGCTGGACGACGCCGGCTTCCAGCTGGAGCACCTTGAATTCCTGGAGCCATCCCAGCACGTCGACTGGCGCCCCGGCGACTCCGTCGAGCGGCGGGCCGCGGCCGCGGTGGCAGCAGCCGCGTCCGTGCCGGAGATGGTGGACGCGGTGGTGGCCGTTGTGCGGGGGGTGTTGAGCTACGAGCAGGGCGCCACCGACATCGGCGTCTCGCTGGCGGAGCTAATGGCGGGAGGGGCGGGCGTGTGCCAGGACTTCGCGCACCTGGCTCTCGGCATGCTGCGCAGCGCCGGTGTCCCCGCCCGCTACGTCTCGGGGTACCTGTTCGCGGCCGACGAGACCTCAGCGGATCCCGAGACCGCCGATGTTGTGGCGGTGCAGACCCATGCGTGGATCGAGGTCGCCCTGCCCGGCTCGGGCTGGTGGGCGCTCGACCCGACCAACGGCGGCCCGGTCTCCGAACGCCATGTCGTCATCGGCTGCGGGCGCGACTACGGCGACGTGCCGCCGGTACGGGGCGCCTTCATGGGCTCGGGCATAGCGGACGTCGACGCCGAGGTGCTGATCGGGAGGCGCGAGGATCTGCCCGCTGAAGCGCCGGCACCCCAGCGGGCCCGTTCCGATTTTGGGGCGGCCCCCGTTCCGAGTTGGCCCCAGCAGAGCCAGCAACAGCAGCAGTGAGCGGGGCGAGAGGGCCGTCAGCGCCAGGCTAGATGCGCCATCTCGCGCACGAGTTGCATCAAGTCCGGCGGGATGTATGCCGGGTCGAGATCGGCGTAGACGGCATGCACGTTCACTGCTAGTCGCTCGCTGTCGGTCCATTCGCCGAACTCGCCGAGGTCTATGTCGCGGGCGGCCTCGGTGGCTGTCATTCCAGCGTTGCGCCGCTCGTTTGCCTCCTGCTGCACGAAGGTCAGGTAGTCCCGGACCATCGCCGGGCCGCGCTCGT
>VXNG01000069.1 GCA_009840695.1 Acidimicrobiaceae bacterium | reverse complement strand
GTCGCCGTCGCCGTCCATGTCGGCGGCCTCGACCCCGGCGGGACCGTCGGCGGCCGTGTCGACCACATGGACTGCGAAGCGTGCATCGTCGGCCCGCCATGCCGGTTCAGGAAGCTCCACCTCCGGCGACGACGAGCAGGCCGCGGCCCCCACGAGAAGCCCGCAGACACCAAGGCGCTTCGCCGACCGGAGCACGGAATCGAAGCTCCAGGCCGTCATGGTGAGGCTCGGGCCGGCGACTGGGCGGCGGCGATGGCGCGCCACACCCGCTGGGGCGTGTAGGGCATGTCGAGGTGGGTGACCCCTAGCGGCGCCAGGGCGTCGAGCACCGCCGACTGCACCGCGGGCGTGGATCCGATCGTGCCTGACTCGCCGATGCCCTTCGCGCCGAGGGGATTCAGCGGGGTGGGCGTCTCGGTGTGGTGGGTCTCGAAGCGGGGCAGCTCCGAGGCGGCCGGTATGGAGTAGTCGGCGAAGTTGGTGTTGCGCGGATTGCCGTCCACGTCGTAGAGCGACTGCTCGTAGAGAGCCTGCGACGCGCCGGTGGCCACCCCTCCGTGCACCTGTCCCTGCACCAGCATCGGGTTGAGTATCCGGCCGCAGTCGTCCACCGCGATGTGGCGCAGCAGCCGGGTGTCGCCGGTGTCGGCGTCGACCTCCACCACCGCCACGTGCGCGCCGAAGGGGTAGGTGGCCTCGCCCTGGTCGAAGTCGACCTCCGCAGCCAGGCCGCCGGACCCCGCATCGCCCGTCTCGGCGGCCGCGGCGAGCTCGGCCCAGGACACCGCCCGGGCCGGGACACCGGCCACGGCCAGACCGCCGGGGGCCACCACGATGTCGGCCGCGTCGGCCTCCAGCAGGCTCGCGGCCAGCAGGCGAGCCTGGTCGAGCACCTCGTTGGCCGCGGTCCACACCGCGCTGCCGCCGACCTGGAGCGACCTCGACGCCACCGTTCCCTGGCCGGTGGGCACCTCGGCGGTGTCGCCGCAGATGATCCGCACCCGCTCAGGAGCGACCCCGAGGACCTCGCCGAGGATCTGGCCGAACGCGGTGACGTGACCCTGGCCCTGCGGAGCGGTGCCCACCCGGGCAGTGATGCTGCCGTCGGACTCGACGGTGACCGAGCCGAACTCCTGGAACAGGCCGCCCGCGGTGACCTCCACATAGACCGACACGCCGATGCCCAGCAGTCGGCGGTCGCCGCGGGCGCGGCGGAGAGCCTGCTCGGCACGCAAGTCGTCGTAGCCGGCGGCCTCCAGCGCCAGGTCGAGGCCGCGGGCGTATTCACCGCTGTCCATGTTGGCGCCGGTGGGGGTGGTCAGGGGGAACTCGTCGGGTCCGAGCAGGTTCCGGCGCCGCAGCTCGGCCGGGTCCATGCCCAGTTCGGCCGCGGCGAGGTCCACGATGCGTTCCAGCGAGACGGTGGCCTCGGGCCGTCCCGCCCCGCGGAACGGGAAGATGGGCGCCTTGTTGGTGATCACCGATACCGCCTCGAAGTCGACGGCCGGGATCCGGTAGGGGCCCGACGCCATCGTCATGGTGAAGAACGGCAGCAGCGCGCCGATGCCGGGGTAGGCGCCCACGTCGGCGGTCACCCGCATCCGCAGCCAGCAGAAGCGGCCGTCCCGCGTCAATCCCAGGTCGAGGTCGTGGACGTGGTCCCGGCCCTGGGTCATGTTGGTGAGGTTCTCGGTGCGGGTCTCGACCCATCTCACCGGTCGGCCGAGACGGCGGGCCAGCCAGGCGGCTACCACGAACTCCGGGTACGCCGACCCCTTGGCGCCGAACCCCCCGCCGACCGCCGGCGCGATAACCCGCACCCGGTCCGGCGGTTCCTCCAGCGCGGCGGCCACCACGTCGCGGGTGTCGTGGGGCCGCTGGGTCGTGCACCACAGCGTGACCCCGTCGCCGCCGTCTCCGACTCCGGGAACGGCCAGCACCGCCGACGGCTCGATAGGCGCGGCCGCCACGCGATGGTTGACGACGCGGTCCGATACCACCAGATCGTGGCCGGCCAGCGAGCCATCCTCCGCGCTGAGCTTCAGCTCCGAGGCCTGGTTCGACCCGTGCGACTCGAACACGACCGCCACGCCGGGCGCCAGCGCCTCGAAGGGATCGGTCACCGCGGGCAGCGGCTCGTAGTCCACCACCACCAGCTCGGCCCCGTCAGCGGCCGCGGACGGGGACTCGGCCACCACCACCGCGACCGGATCGCCCACATAGCGGGCCTTGTCGGTCAACGGCAGCCGGCTGAGCTCCGGTGGCAGCATGATGAACAGCGGCTGGGCCGCGATGTCCAGGTCCCCGGCGGTGAAGACGCCCACTACTCCTGCGACACCCAGGGCTTCGCGGGAGTCGACCGAGCCGATCCGGGCATGGGCCATGGTCGACCGCACGAAGGCCACGTGCAGCGTTCCGGCGGGAGCCATGTCGCCCACGAATCGGGCCCGGCCGGTCAACAGGTCGGGGTCCTCGCGCCGCAGCACAGCGTTTCCCATCACCGGCGCTGAGGCTAGTGTTCCCACCAGCGGAACGCAGTTCCGTTGCGCGATGGAACGGGAGGGTCGCTTATGCCTGATGTCGTCGGCTACCGGGCCAAGATCGGCGTCATCGTGCCGTCGACCAACACCGTCGTCGAGCACGACTTCGCGCAGCTGCGTCCCCCCGGAGTCACGTTCCACAGCGGGCGCTTCCTGGTCGAGGCGCCCGACCTGAGCAGCGACGAGGCGTTCCTGTACTTCCTGGACCTGATCCGCCAGACCATCCCGTACGCGGTGCGCGACATCATGACCTGCAAGCCCGACCACATCCTCATGGGAATGTCGGCCGAGACCTTCTGGGGAGGCAAGGAGGGCAACGCCGCCTTCTCGGCCCGGGTGCAGGACATCGCGGGCGACATCGGCATCACCTCCGGAGCGGCCGCCTGCAACGCCGCCCTGGAGCTGCTCGGGGTGTCGAAGATCGCCTGCATCACCCCCTACCAGCCGGCCGCCGACGAGCAGGTCTACGGGTACTTCACCGAATGCGGATACGAGGTCGAGCGGGTGCGGGGCCTGCGCTGCGAGTCGGCCACGTCCATCGCCGACGTGACTCCCGAGACCCTGGTGGAGGTGCTCAAGGAGATCGACGGCGACGACATCGACGCCATCGTGCAGTGCGGCACCAACCTGTCGATGGTCGAGGTGGCCGACCAGGCCGAACGCTGGCTGGGCAAGCCGGTCCTGGCCATCAACGCCATCTGCCTGTGGCACGCGC
>VXNG01000093.1 GCA_009840695.1 Acidimicrobiaceae bacterium | reverse complement strand
CCTGGTCCCCGAAGCCGGGCTCCTCCACCTTGATGGCCTCGGCGCCCTGGTCGACTAGGAGGCTGACCGCCAAGGGCCCGGTGACGGCCACGCACATCTCCACGATGCGTATGCCGTCGAGGGGTCCGGACATGGTATTTCGTCGATCGTCGCCCAGGTGGTGGCTGGCCCTAGCTCAGTCCTGGCCGGATGAGTCGGCGCTGGCTGGCTCCTCGGGCTCGGGGACGCCGTCGAACCAGCTGGCCTCCTCCGTCAGGGACCGGCTCCGCCAGCCCTCGGGTGTGCGCACCAGTTCGTGGTGGTACCACCCTCCGGTGGCCCACATCGGGCTGTCGGGCAGCTTGAGCGGGTTGTAGACCATGGCTGTGACCGTGGCCTCGTCGCCGTCGATGGAGATGTCGATGTTGGAGATCAGATGCTGCATGGACTCGAACATCGGCATGACCTGCGCGAGGAAGCCGACGACTGTGTCGAGGTCGCCGGCGATGCCTCCGACCTGGGTGTAGTCGATGCGGGCGTCGGGGGTGAAGACGCTGCGGAACAGGTCCCAGTCCTTCCGGTCGACGGCTCGGGCGTAGCGGGTCAGGAGATCGGTGATCTCGGTCCGGTCGATGAGGGTCTGCAGGTCCACCGCCCCACGATAGGGCTGGCCGCCACCATTAAGGGTGGGAGCATCACCATCTCTGAAGAGCGGCTAGCAGGTTGTCCCCTCGATCACGGAGCGCAGCGGTGCCCCGCCGAGGGCGTCGACCTGTGGGACTTCGGCCTGTTCCAGCGCCAGGAGTACCACGAGGTCATGGAGTGGCTTGAATGGCGCTGCCCGAGATCGACGGGTCCCTTGAGACGCTTGCGACGAGCATCGGTTGGGACGCAGCTTCGAGGAGCCGGCTGCGCTTCGGCGGAGAGGAGTCGCTGTCGAGTCTGCTGGAGATGAACGAGGATGAGCCGCCAGGCCCGGTTCAACGTGAGCCTGCTGCTGTTCGCGGCTCAGAGCATCCAGATGCCGGCTGCGTCGGGCCGGGCATTGCGCTACCCGAGGATTTATAGGTATTTCTGTGAGTTTTTGGGTCGTGTTGTCACAGGGGGTGGGTAGAGTGGAAATCATGGAACGAACAGGTGTTCTGAATTGCAGCGGCGAGTCCGGCGGCGAGCTGGCTACGGGGGAGGTTGGCTGCTCGAACGGCAGCGAAGCGGACCGCGGGTCCTCGGTGCTGAGTCTGTTGGAGGCGGCTTGCAGTGCGTTGCGGGCGGTCTCGTTGGAGGGATTGGACGAGGATGAGCTCTGCCGGGTGGTGGCCGGGGTCGGCCGGGTGACGTCTCTGGCCGATGCTGTGACCCTGCGGGTTGCGAGCGGGTTGGAAAATCTGAGGGCAGGCTCGGCGCGGGAGGCGCTGGTGGCTGGGGCGAAGCTGTCGGGCCGGTCGGCCAAGCGAGTGACTGATGCGGCTAGGACGGTCGAGGAGATGCCCAACGTCGGCCGGCTGTTGGACGCGGGGGAGTTGACGCTCGAGAGCGTGTTTGCCCTGGGCTCTGCGGCCAAGCAGTGTGGCGCTGGGGTGGTGGACGGCTCGGACGAGCTGCTGTACCAGGCCGCTACCCGGGATGCCGGATCGTTCAGCCGGGTTGCTCGGCGTTTCGCCCAGCGTCATGACCCGTCGGCGGGCGGCGACCTGCTCATGGGTCAGCGCAACAGCCGGAAAGCCGACCTGTTCGTAGGCAGCGACGGTATGGGGGTGCTGAAGGGCGAGATGGACCCTGTCAGCTTCGGTGTGCTGGAGCAGGCGGTGGACGAGCGCAAGGACTACCTGTGGCGCAAGGACGGGGGCCGCGACGGCACGCCCGACGCGGTGCGTAACAACGGTCAGCGCACGATGGACGCCATCTTCGAGCTGTGTACCGGGCTGGACGCTCTGACTCACGAACCCCTGTCGGCTGACGACGGGCCGCGGGGCTGGCGGCGCCTGCCGCCCGGGCGGATCATCGCGGTGACTGCTGGTGTGGTTGACGGCACGGACCGTGACGGATCCTGCGAGATCATCGGGGTCGGGCCGGTCCCACCGACGGTGCTCGACAGCATCTCGCCCGATGACCGGCTGGTCGGCGCCATCTTCGGCGGGGACGGCCAACCCTTGTGGCTGGGTCGCATGGAGCGATTGGCCAGCGTCGACCAGTATGTGGCGGTCGCCCTGAGGGACCGTGGCTGCGTGCTGTGCCGGGCTCCGATGCATCGCTGCCGGCTCCATCACGCGGATGAGTGGGACGAAGACTGGGGACCGACCGACGTCGAGAATCTGGTGGCGTTGTGCAGCAGCTGCCATCTGTGGCTGCATCGGACTCGGCGGCGTGTTGTGCGCAAGGTCGACGAACTGGGAGTCATCACTTGGTCTACGGCCACCCGCGGAGGGCATCAGAGACCGGCAGATGCGGCAAGCGGACTCGGTGACCGGGGAGGCGACCCAATCGACGGGATGGGGGCCAGCAGTGCCGACGTCGGCGCTGGCTTGACGGTACGCGGTCCGCCAGTCGCCGTCAGCAGGTGATGGCGCGGATGCAGGTGATGGCAGGGGATGCAGGTGATGGCAGGGGATGCAGGTGATGGCAGGGGATGCAGGTGATGAAGGTCGCGGCCGGTGTTGTCGAGGAGGGCGCCCCATGAGTGCGTTCGGACGGGAGTCAGGTGTAGGCGCTTCATTCGGTTGCGCCGTCCTCCGCCTCGGAGGATGGACGGTTGGGGTCACTGAAGAACCGACCTTCAGCCGCTACCTTCGATCCCAACGGTGAGCCGCAACGGAATCCCTGTCGGGCCAGGCCCACGGCGGTATGCGGCGCACGAGAAGCCTTGAGAAGAACAAGACACCGGAGACGACTGTGGCACCACCACAACAGCAACTGACCACCGCGACCCTCGACCCCGTCCCGGCCCGCCAGGTGGACGACGTGCCGGTGGCCGAGGAGATGAGCGACTCGTTCCTCGCCTACGCCCTGTCAGTCATCACCTCCCGTGCCATCCCCGACGTGCGGGACGGCCTCAAGCCGGTGCAGCGCCGTGTGCTCTACTCGATGCTGCAGATGGGCCTGCGGCCGGGCACCCCCTACCGCAAGTCGGCTCGGGTGGTGGGCGACACGATGGGCCGCTACCACCCTCACGGCGATGCCGCCATCTACGACACCCTCGTCCGGATGGGCCAGGACTTCAGCCGCATGGTGGCCCTCGTCGACCCGCAGGGCAACTTCGGCAGCCTCGACGACCCGCCGGCCGCCT
>VXNG01000248.1 GCA_009840695.1 Acidimicrobiaceae bacterium | reverse complement strand
TGGTCAAGGACAGGGGCTCCAACGAGGAGATGGTCCGCCAGGCGGTGGCGGTGGCTCGCGACCGCGATTTCGCCCGCTCCGGCGAGATCGTCGGGATCCTGGCCGGCGCGGACAACCAGTCTCGCAGCGCCAACGTGCTCCGCCTGGAACGCGTCCCGTAGCAGGCCCCACCCGCCGGCCTGTCCGGACGGACTACGGGCAGCTGGGGTTGGCGTCGGCGGGGATGGAGACCTCCTGGCCGAACAGCCGGCACGAGCAGGTCTCCACGCAGTCTTGGAGGTCGGCGCGCTGGAGCCACAGGCTGGCGGCCAGCGCGCCGATGACCGCCAGCAGCAGCAGACGCAGCAGCAGACCGCGCACTATCCACATCAGCACCATCGCGAGGATCCCGAGGGCCGCGATCACGCCGGTGATGATCGGTTGGAGCGACTCGGCGTCGACCCAATCACCTAACACTGGCGCGCAGGGTACCGGTAGCCTCAGGGGCAGTGAGCGACGCCGGTGTTCCACTCTTCTCGCACGGACCGCCCGACACGGTGCTAGAGCCGGAGCCCCCCGAAGTCCGAGCCGCGCTGGCTGCCGCGGCGGCCAGTGACGACGCGGTCTCGGCGGTGGGCTCGGCCTGCTCCCGCTGGCCGCTCAGCCTGGAATCCTGGGCCACCCTCGGTGAGGCTCTGGAGTCGAGCGGCGCGACTCCGGCGCTGGCCTACGCGGCGTTCCGCACCGGCTATCACCGCGGCCTGGACCGGCTGAGGGCCAGCGGCTGGCGCGGCTCCGGCTACGTCCGCTGGGTCCATCCGCCCAACCGAGGCTTCCTGCGGGCCCTCAGCGGGCTCCAGCGGGTCGCGGACCGCATCGGCGAGACCGGCGAGGCCGAGCGGTGTGCATTGTTCCTGGTCCAACTCGACCCCGACTGGCCGCCAGACACCGCGGAGATGCGTGGATAACTCGGTGCCGATCCTTCGCTGCATGGGTGCGGTGCTGGCAGGCGGCGCCAGCTCCAGGATGGGCACCGACAAGGCGTTCATCGAGATCGAGGGAGAGCCCATGGTGGTGCGTGCCGTCGGGGCGTTGCGAGCCGCGGGGGCTGAGTCCACGCTGGTGGTGGGCGGGGATGCAGCCCGGCTGGGTGCCCTGGGCCTGGACGCGGTGCCCGACCGCTACCCCGGCCAGGGCCCGCTGGGAGGGGTGATCACCGCGCTGGGCGCACTCGGCTCACCAGGCGTCTGTGCTATCGACGTGTTGGTGACGTTGCCGTGCGATGTGATCTCGCCGGATGCCGCCGCGATCCGTTGCGTGCTCGATGGCTGGGCCGGCACTGCGGGTCGTGCGGGGGCCGGCGCGCCGGCGGTGGGCCTGGTCGTCCCGCTCGGCGGCGGGGCCCCCCAGTGGATGCACGCGGGATGGCACCGGAGCTGCCTGCCGCGCCTGTCAGAGGCCTTCGCCGCAGGAGTGAGGGCACCGGGCGAGGCAGCCCGACTGCTGCGAATGGTCACCGTCGACGTGCCGGGAACGGGCTGGTTCGCCGACGCAGACCGTCCCGAGGACCTTTCCCCAACTACGATTGACAACGGTCACGCAGCAGAGGCAGGTATGGAAGTCGCCGACATCCCCGAGATAGATATCGACGAACTCGAGCGTCGGCGAGCGGCCGGAGCAGCCGTGTTCGACGTGCGGGAGCCCGACGAGTACGAAGAGGTCCGGATTCCTGGCGCGGTGCTGGTGCCGCTGGCGTCGGTCCCCGACGCGGTCGAGGAGTTCAGGGCGGCATCCCAGCACACGGCGGTGTGTGTGGTGTGCGCGGTGGGAGGTCGCAGCGGCCAAGCCGTCGGGTTCCTGCGGGACCGGGGAGTCGACGCCGTGAATGTCGCCGGCGGCACCAAAGCCTGGCACCAGTCGGGTAGGCCGGTGGACACGGGTCCCGCGTCCACCTGACCCTCGCTCCTAGTGGCGCGCCGTCGAAACGCCCGGACCGACCGGGGTCCAAAGACGCCCTATCGCTATGTCGACTCCGGCGCGGGGCTGCGAGAGGTGGTGGACGCGCTTGTCTCCGAGCCTCGATACGCGCTCGACACCGAGTTCCATCGGGAGCGCACCTACCGGCCTCAGGCCGCGCTGATCCAGATCGCGTGGCCAGGCGATCTGGTGCTGATCGACCCGCTGGCAGTGGATGTGGGGCCTCTGGCCGAGGTGTTCTCCGCTGGCGGGCTGATGGTGGCCCACGCGGCGGGCCAGGACCTGGAGGTCCTCGAGTACTGCTGCGGGAAGGTCCCCGAGCGGATCTTCGACACCCAGATCGCGGCCGGCTTCCTCGGCCTAGGCATCCCCGCGCTGGCGACTCTGTACGAGAGCGAGATCGGCTGGAAGCCCCCCAAGGGGGATCGGCTCACCGACTGGCTGGTTCGGCCGCTCAAGGCCTCGCAACTCGACTACGCGGCCGGCGATGTCATGTACCTGCTGGAGATCGGCGACCGGCTGGCGTCCCGGCTGGAGCAGCAGGGTCGGACGGCCTGGGCCGAAGCAGAATTCAAGCTGCTGCTCGAGCGCAACCGCCACCAGCAGCGACCCGAGGATGCCTGGTCCCGGCTCAAGGAGGCCCGCCATCTGAGGCGCCGCGACCTGCCCGTGGCCCGGTCGGTGGCCATGTGGCGCGAGCAGAGGGCGGCCAGGGTCAACCAGCCGGTCCGCCATGTGCTGTCGGACGTCGCAGTGGTGTCGATCGCGCAGGCCGCGCCCAAGACGACCGAGGAGCTGGCCGCGGTGCGGGGGGTCGGCGAGGGCGTGGCCCGGGGCCGGCTGGGTCCGGCCATCCTCAAGGCGGTTGCCGAGGGTCTTGCGTCCGATTGGCGCCCGCCCCCGAAGCGTGCGGCCCGCTCCGACGCCGTCGACCGCCTTCGCCCGGCGGTGGGCCTGGTGACCTCGTGGGTGAGCCAGCTCGCTCGCGACCGCATGATCGAACCGTCGTTGCTGGCCACCCGGGCCGACATCGAGGCATTGATCCGCGGCGATGCCGATGCCCGGCTGGCGCGGGGATGGCGCTCGGAGATGGTTGGTGAGCCACTGCGCCGGCTCGTAGCCGGTGAAGCTGCGCTGGCCTTTGACAACGGTCAACTCGTCCTAGAGGAACGCAGCCACCAGCCCGTGGTATGAGTGTCTCTACATGCCCATTGTGGTGGTCCGGCCGCGCCCAGCCGGTACAATGGAGGCTCTGCGAATCCGTCAAAACCGGGAGTTGGGCCGTGAAAAAGGGGCGACACCGAAGGTATGAGGAAGCCCGCAAGTTCAAGCGCTCGCAGGTAG
>VXNG01000028.1 GCA_009840695.1 Acidimicrobiaceae bacterium | reverse complement strand
GACTCCCGCGGGCGGGCGAGCCGGCCCCGGGGGGCGCTTCCCGGCCGGGCTGCCTGTCACTGGTGCCTGGCAGCCCGGCGATCCCGCGGGCGACCGCCGGTTCCTGACCCTCGCCGGTGGGCGGCCCTTCGCCCTGGAGTGGGGCGGCCGTCTAACCGAGGTGCGGCTCGCCTACGAGACCTGGGGTGAGCTCGACTCGCAGGCCTCCAACGCCGTGCTCGTGTGCCACGCCCTCACCGGTGACTCGCATGCGGCCGGCGAGAGCGGCCCCGCGCATCCCACCGGGGGCTGGTGGTCCGAGATGATCGGTCCCGGCAAGGCCATCGACACCGACCGCTACTTCGTGGTGTGCAGCAACGTGCTGGGCGGCTGCCAGGGCACCACCGGTCCCGCCGACTTCGACACCGCGGCCGGGCGGCGCTACGGGCCGCGCTTTCCGGTTGTGACAGTCCGCGACATGGTGCGGGCCCAGGCTCTGCTGGCCGATCATCTGGGCATCGGACGCTGGCTCGGTGTGGTCGGCGGCTCGATGGGTGGCATGCAAGTGCTCGAGTGGGCGGCCATGTACCCGAGGAGGGTGCGGTCGATCCTGCCCCTGGCCACCTGTGCCGCGGCCAGCGCCCTGCAGGTCGCCTGGAGCGCGGTGGAGCGTCTGGCCATTGCCACCGACGGTGGCTGGCACGACGGCGACTACTACGACAAGCCCGAGGGACCGTGGATGGGCCTGGCGGTGGCGCGCCAGATCGCCCAGGTGACCTACCGGTCCGGTGAGTCCTTCGAGCGCCGCTTCGGACGGCAGATGTTCGACCCGGTCGAGGCCTTCGATCTGTGGGGCCGCTTCCAGATGGAGTCGTACCTGGACCATCACGGCCAGAAGCTCGTCAAGCGCTTCGACGCCAACACCTATGTGGTGCTCAACCGGTCGATGGACCTGCACGACATCGGGCGGGGACGGGGCGGCACCGCCGCCGCGCTCGGCCGCATCAGCGTGCCGGTGCTCACAGCGTCGGTTCGCAGCGATCGCCTGTACCCGCCCCACGAGCAGCAGGAACTGCGCGATCAGATCCTTGCCGGCGGCGGCGACTGCCGCCTCGTGATGCTCGACAGCGACGAGGGCCACGACGGCTTCCTGCTCGAGCACGAGCTGCTGCACGATCCGGTCAGCAGCTTCCTGGAGGAGGTCCACGATGGCTGACGAGCCCTCCACGGGCGGTCTCCACGCCCACACCCGGGCGATCCGGGCCGGGCGTGCTGACAACCAGAACGCGCTGGCCCCGATCCTGTGGGCCACGTCAACGTTCACCGCGGCCAGCGTCGCCGAAGCCCGCGACCTCGCGGTCGACACCCACTCGACGCGGTTCTACACCCGCTACGGCAACCCGACGGTCAAGGCGTTCGAGGATGTCGTGGCCGACCTGGAGGGCACCGAGTCGGCCAGGGCGTTCGCCTCGGGCATGGGCGCGTTGAGCGCCATCGTGCTGGGGCTGTGCTCCAGCGGCGACCACATAGTCGCCCAGCGCCAGCTCTACGGCGGCACGCAGCTGCTGCTGCAGACGGCGTGTCCCCGCTTCGGCATCGGGGTGACCTTCGTCGACGGCACCGAGCCCGGCGCGTTCGCCGAAGCCGTCATACCAGGACGCACGATGCTGGTGATCGCGGAGTCGCCCGCCAACCCGAAGCTCGATGTGGTCGACCTGGCCGAGGTGGGCGCCATCGCCGGGCCGATGACGGTGGTGGACTCGACGTTCGCCACGCCGCTGGGGCAGCGACCCGCCGAGTTCGGGGTCGACCTGGTGGTGCATTCGGCCACTAAGGCCATCGCCGGCCACAACGACGCCACCATCGGGGTGGTGGCCGGCAGCGAGGAGCTGCTGGCATGGCTGTGGAACTACGCCGTTCTGCACGGCGCGGCAGCCTCGCCGTTCGACGCCCTGAACGCTCTGAGGGGGATCCGCACGCTGGCGGTGCGCCTGCGCCAACAGACCGGCACCGCCACCGCGCTGGCCGAGGCGCTCGGGAGCCATCCGGCGGTGGAGGCCGTGTACTACCCGGGCTTGGCCTCCCATCCCCAGCACGAGCTGGCGGCCAGGCAGATGGACTTGGCCGGTGGCCTGGTCACCTTCGACCTGAGGGGCGGGTACGAGGCCGGCAAGGCGTTCATGGAGGAGGTCCGGGTGGTGCAGTTCGCCACCTCGCTCGGCGGCCCGGAGAGCCTCGTCACCCATCCGGCGTCCACCACCCATGTGAGCCTCCTGCCCGACGAGCTCGAGGCGCTGTGCATCGGTCAGGGCACGATCCGGTTCTCGGCGGGCCTCGAGCACACCGACGATGTGGTCGCCGACGTGATCGGGGCGCTGGACCGGATAGACGCGAGCGCGGCTTCCTCGGCCCGGTAGCGTCGAGGGTCGTGCACTTGATCAGAGGTTGGATGGCGGCACCGCTGCTCGCGGTGACGCTGTGCCTGCTGGCAGCCGGGCCTGCGGTGGCTGCCGACGGCGGCGACGAGGTCGTGATCAGTGTCGGCCAGTCCGACTCCCTGGGCGTGGTCAGTACGGCCCAGTCCGATGGGACCGATACCGAACCGGGCCCGGATCGACGCCTGGTCGGGCGGGAGAGCGGCGAGCGGGTGGATGCGGTGGTGATCGCGCTGTGGACCATCGCGGGGGTGATGACGGTGCTGCTCGGGATCTTCCTGTGGCATACCAGCCCCCGCCGGCGCCTGCGGTTGGCGGGCGGGTCGGCTGAGCTGTTCGACGAGGCCGAGGATGACCCTGAGGCGGCCGGCCGCGAGCCGGGGGAGGACTCCGGCGATGCGTACTCTGCCGCGAGGGACTTTGCCGGGAGGGTGTGGGAGAGGATTCTCGCTTGGAAGCGCTCGTGGGGGGCGCGGCCCCATGGTGCTGGGTCTGCCGATGACGGCTCCGAGCAGGAGTCCGGTGGGGATTCCGAGGACGAGTCGGCCGTGTGGAAGTTCGATGAGAAGGACGGCGAGGAGCGTTCGGTCTAGATTGACGTTCATGGCCGAGGGTTTCGATGCTGACGCGATGATTGAACGGTTCCGCGAGCGCGCCGCCGGGGTGAAGCGCCGGAACCTGCCGCCGGTGGCCGGCGAGGAGCGGAGGCACTTCCTGGAGCAGGCCCAACTGGACTTCCAGGACTTCGCCATGATCGGCGACGCCGAGGCCGCGATGGAGGACGGCATCCTGCGCCTGAGCATCGATCTGCGCCCGCCGGAGGAGCGCTAGAAGGCGTGGGCCTAGGGGTGTGGCGGTAGGATCGGCCATCCCGCGGACGTAGCTCAGTTGGTAGAGCGCAACCTTGCCAAGGTTGAGGT
>VXNG01000214.1 GCA_009840695.1 Acidimicrobiaceae bacterium | reverse complement strand
CTCCAGGTGGGGTAGGGGTCGGCGTCGATCTCGAAGTCGAACGGGTCGTAGTACGCGTCGGAGCGGATCTCCGCCTCGGTGGTAGACATTGCCCCGGTCACGCTACGCAGGAGGGCTGATCCGCGCAATGTCACTGTTCGACGCGTTCCGGTTCGACGGCAAGCGGGTGCTGGTGGTGGGCGGCGCCACCGGAATGGGCGCGGCCGCGGCCGAGCTGGCCCTCGACCTGGGGGCCGAGGTCGTGGTGATGGACCGGGCCGACGTCACTCTCGCAGGCGTGACGGCTGTGGGCTTGGACCTGGCGTCGCAGGCGTCGATCGACGCGGCCGTGGACGCCTGCGGCGGTCCGGTGCACGCCCTGCTGGCCTGCGCGGGCGTGGCCGACGGCACGCCCGGCATCGAGCGGATCAACTTCGTGGGCCACCGCTACCTGATCGACCGGATGCTGGACGCCGGGATGCTGCCGGCGGGCTCGGCCATCGGCTTCATCTCCTCGACGGCCGGTCTGGGCTGGGAGCGCAACCTGGAGGAGCTCAACGAGGTGCTGGCCATCTCGGACTTCGACGAGGCCGCGGCCTGGTTCGTCGACCACCGCAAGGCCGACTACTTCCACACCAAGCAGGCGATGTGCGCCTATGTGTCCACCAGTGCTTTCACGCTGCTGCGGCGGGGGGTCCGCGTCAACGCCATCTGCCCCGGCCCGACCGTGACGCCGCTGGCCGAGGCCAACAAGGAGCTGTGGCTGGAGTTCGGCGCCGACTACCGGGCCGACGCCGGGGTGGAGGCGTCCACGCCGATGGAGCAGGCCTACCCGCTTCTGTTCCTGTGCAGCGACGCGGCCGCCTACGTCACCGGCGTGACGCTGATCGCCGACGCCGGCTACATGAGCGCGGGGCTGACCGGCGCGTACCCGGCGGCCACCGAAGCGGCCAAGTTCCTGGCCGGGCGCTGGTAACCCCTATCCTCTGGACCATGCCGAGACCCACGAAGCGCCGAGTGCCGGCCGGCCGGGTGACCGCCAAGGGCACCCGACCCGACAACTACAAGCCCGACCGGCAGACCCACACCGGTTTCGACGAGCAGCCTCCGAGCCCGATCTGGGTGCCGATCATGCTGTTCAGCCTGCTGGGGGTGGGGGTTGCGACGATCATCGTCAACTACCTGGGCGTGATCTGGGACACGTCGAACGTGGTCCTTCTGGTGGGCTTGGCCTTCATCCTGGCTGGGATCGTCACCGCCACCCAGTACCGCTGACCGGCGCCGCCCGCTGATCACACTGTTGTAATTATCCCCGGATTCGTCCACAGCCTGTGGATAACTCCGGTAGCTGTCACTCGATCGGCGTCACCAGGTCCATCTCGTCCTGGCAGTGGCGGGGTGGCTCGGGGTCCTCGTCGGGGGCGACCGTCATGCGGACCTCGGCACCGCAGATGGCGCAGCGGTACTCGATCTTGACCTTGCGCAGGATGCCGGGGTCGGGCGGCTCGGGCAGCGGCCGGGCCAGGTTGCGCAGCATGGCCAGGCCCAGACGCAGCACCCCGTAGCCGATAACCACCGCGATCAGCACCTTGAACAGGTCGGCCAGGATCGATCCCACCACCAGGCCCGCCAGCGCCAGCACCAGCAACCCGATGTTGACGGCCCTCTCCGACTTCACCCTCACGCCAGCCTCCCGCCGCCGACTGCCCCGATGCTACGCCCCAGTCCCGGCCATGCTCCGGCGCCGACGGGTTACGCAGGTGCCGCCGTGGGTCCGAAGGGCTCGGGCGGTGGTGGCCAGTACGGCTGCTCCGCGGTGGGCTGACCACCGGTCGCGGGTGGCGCCCGGGGGAGGTCAGCGATCTCAGAGGGCGGCGCCGCTTGGAGCGACTCATCTCCTGGCGCCTCGGTCGGTCCTGGCGCCGGCTCCGGTGGCTGGGCAGTGGTCGCGTGCGCGGACGGCGGGGCAGTTGTGGACTCGGGTGCAGGAGGCGGCTCAGGCGCTGCCAGCCGAGCCTCGATCGGGAGCCCGGTGCGCGTCAGCGCCGTGATCAGATCGTCGAACTTGCGCTCGAGTACGTCGAACCTGCCCTCGAGTACGTCGAACCTGCCCTCGAGCCTGTCGACCTTGTGCTCAAGCCGGTCGAGGCGTCCATTGACCTCGGCGAAACTTGCGTTGGTGACGATGGTCTGCTCGTTGAACCGTGACTCAAGGTCGCGGAAGTCCACCCGCAGGTCGCGGAAATCGGAGCGCAGCCACCGGAAGCCTGCGCCACACGCTGCGACGATTGCGGCGAGCGCAACTCCAAACAGCGTCGTCAGGACTTCAACTTCCATAGCTAGGCGACTGCTCCGCCGCCGCCGGCTTCAAGCGTCGGCGGGTCAGGCGGGGGTAAGCCCGGCTCGGCCGACGGATGGTCGACCAGGACACCGGAACGGGCCAGTGCCATGATCAGACTGTCGACCTTGGCCTCCAGCCGATCAATCTTCACATCGAGCCGATCCACCCTCCCCTCGAGCCGGTCGAAGCGTTCATTGAACTCGGATCGCATCCACTTGAAGCCCGCGCCGCACGCTGCAACGAGAGCCGCGAGGGCAACCCCCAGGAGTGTGGCGAGGACTTCGGTTTCCATGAGAATCACAGTAGCAGACCACTATGACACAAACAACTTGAAATTTACTTAGATTCTGTTCGCCACAGGATGGCGGCTGATCCGGTGGGTCCTGCGCTGATCGTCAAGAGCCAATTGCTTGCGGGGACCGCGAGCCCGTCGGTGATGAGGCGCAGTTCCTCGGCGGCCATGGCGTTGCCGGTGGCCACCGCACCTCCGTCACGGTTGATGCAGCCGGCGTCGATGTCCAGGGACCGGGCCACCAGCATCGCCGGGGCCGCGTCGTGCTCGACGACGGAGATGGAGTCGACGGCAGAGAGCTCGGCTCCGGCGTCATCCAGCGCCCGACCGACCGCCACGGCCACGTTGCCGACAGGGTCGAACGGGTCGCCCGCGGCCCGGCCCATCCCGGCCACCGTGGCCACCCCGCCCGGCGCCCGACCGACCGCGACCGCCACGCTTCCCACGGGATCGGACGGGTCGCCGGCCTGCCCCGTCCCGGCAACTCCGCCCGGCACCGGAGCCTCGCCGGCCTGCAGCAGCACGGCGGCCACGCAGTCGGCTGGGGGAGCGAACGTGGCCGCGGTCAGCAGTCCGTCGTCGTCGAAGGCCGGCGGCAAGTCCGCGGCATTGCCCCAGTCGCGCAGCCCGTCCGCAGTCACCGGGTCGCCCCGGTACACGCCCCGCCCGGCGGCGTCGCCCGGCCGGGCCGCCACCGCCACGATGGCCGGGCTTGCGCCCGCCGCGACTCGTC
>VXNG01000233.1 GCA_009840695.1 Acidimicrobiaceae bacterium | reverse complement strand
CTGGAGGTTGAGACGCCCAGTGGATCGGATGTCGAGATGCTGGAGGTTGAGACGCCCAGTGGATCGGCTGTTCAGACACTGAGCGAGCAGATGCACAGGCTTCTGGCGGGGTTCGTGGACGGCGACCGGCAAAGCGTCGGCGTCGTAGCCGGTGTGACCAATGCCGAGGGCCGCGTTGTCGTCGGATACGGACGTCTCAGTGCAGATGACCCGACCCAGCCCGATGGGGACACCGTCTTCGAGATCGGCTCGATCACGAAGGTGCTCACGTCCACTCTGCTGGCCGATCTGGTATCGAGTGAAGAGTTGGGGCTGGACACGCCGGTGCAGAGTCTTCTGGGCAACAAGGTGCGGGTTCCCGCTCGGAAGGGTGCTGAGATCACGCTGGGTCACCTGGCCACCCACAGCTCGGGACTGCCCCGCCTGCCCGGCAACTTCGATCCAGCCGACGAGAGCAGCCCGTACGCCGACTACGACGCCGATCATCTCTACGAGTTCCTGTCGTCTCATAAGCTGCGACGGGACATCGGCGAAGCGGTCGAGTACTCGAACGTCGGCTACGGCCTGCTGGGCCATGCGCTCGCCCTCCGGGAGGGCGCGGACTACGAGACGTTGGTGACCGAACGGATCCTCGAGCCGCTCCAGATGGACGACACCGCCGTCGAGCTGACTCCTGCGCTCCGGGCGCGGCTGGCCCCCGGGCACGACGGCCGGCTCCGGCCTGCCGCCAATTGGGACTTCACTGCCCTGGCCGGTGCGGGAGCGCTCCGATCCACTGTGAACGACATGTTGACATTCCTCGAGGCGAACATGGGGCTGCGAGAGTCGACCCTGCAGCCTGCGATGGAACTCGCCCATGCCCCACGGCTGATGGACCCTGCGCTGGGCATGGAGCTCGGGCTGGGTTGGATCATCGCGGCCGAGGGCGACCGCCGGTTCGTGTGGCACAACGGCGCAACTGGCGGCTACGCCTCATTCATCGGCTTCGATCCGGAGGCGGGTGAGGGTGTGGTCATCCTGTCGAACTCAGCAGCCAGCGTCGACAATCTGGCCTACCGCCTGTTCACTCGCGACTTCGACGGGTGAACCGGCTGATGGGAGGTACGAAGGTGGCAAACGATCTCGGCTCCGTCATGGAACAGCTCGAGGCGGCGGGGACGGCTCAGAATCGCAAGGTCTATGCCCGCCACGGCGCGGCCGAGCCCATGTTCGGGGTCAGCTACGCCGCCCTCGGCAAGATCGCCAAGCCGATCAGGACCGACCACGCGCTGGCCCGGCAGCTGTGGGACACCGGCAACCACGACGCCCGGGTGCTGGCGCTGCGGGTGGCCGATCCCGGCGCGCTGGACGAGTCGCTGGCTCGCCGGTGGCTTCGTGACATCGACAACTACATCCTGGCCGAGGGTCTGGGCGGGCTGTGCGCCCAGACGCGGCACGCCCGGACGTTGAGTGACTCCTGGCGAGACGACCCCGGCGAGTGGCCCGCGTCGGTCGGCTGGTTCATCGTCACGTGCAGCGCCGAGGATCCGGACGTCTGGTCGCTAGAGGAACTCGAAGGCCTGTTGGACCAGATCGAAATCGAGATAGGCGAGCGACCCAACCGGGTCCGCCACGAGATGAACGGCGCCATGATCGTCATGGCCCTGCGCGATCCCGTCCTGAGCGGCTCGGTGCTGGCCGCGGCCGAGCGCATCGGTCCGGTGAGGGTCGACCACGGCCAGACCGGCTGCAAGACCCCCGAGGTGGCCCCCTACGTGGAGCGCACCCTGGCCCACCGGGCTGCCAAAGCATCCCGCCAAGCAGTTAAGGCCAAGCGTCGGTCCGGCTAGATGCGACTGATGTCGTAGCGGGTCGGGGCGGGGTGGTGCCTCGGCGGGCCGATGCCGGCGGCCTTCACCAGGCGGACGACCCGGCCCCGGTGGCCGGCGTAGGGCTCCAGCAGCTCCAGCATCGAGTCGTCGTCGCCGCCGGTGGCGCCGCTGAGGGCGTAGGTCACCAGCCTCGGCACGTGCAGGTCGCCCACCGGCACCGCGTCGGGGTCGCCCGCGGCCGCGCCCGTCGTGCGGGCCGCGGTCCACGGGCCCACGCCGGGCAGCCGCTGCAGCCACTGGCGGGCCTCGGCTGCCGGTCGCCCGCCCAACTCCTCGAGGCGGTCGGCGTGTTTGGCGGCGACCCGGATCACCCGGGCGCGTCCCCGGTCGACACCGACCCGATGGAATCCATGGTCGGGTACCCGCAACACCGCCTCGGGGCGGGGGAACAGCGGCAGCGGGCCTCCTCCGGGAACCTCGGCCCCGTACAGCCGGCCCATCCGAGCCACCGCGGTCCGGGCGTCGGCGCTCACCACCCGCTGGTACACGGCGGCGGTGGCCATGGCCTCGAACCAGCGGCCGGTGGCACCCAACCGGGGCACACCCATCTGGGCCACGAGGTCCCGCACCACCGGATGCAAGGGCCGGAACTCACTGGGGTCGTCGTAGTTGCCGAGCAGGGCTGGCAATTGGCCGATGGCCCACTGGGCGCCCGGACCCCAGGCGTCGGCGACCACCTCGCCGCCGACAGCCCTGAATGCCACCGAGGCCGATCCTTCGGGTGTCTCAGTGGCCCACCACCCGACCCCCCTGCGCCGCTGCGACGTCTTCACCCACATCAACGTCACCTTCAGGTTCAGGTCGTAGACGGGCCGGACGACCGTCGAGCAGTCCGGCGCTGTTCTAGGGGCAGCCGGTGTGGCGTCGATGGAGCGAGGCATCTCAGGGTCCTGGAGCATCCGGGTCGGAGGCGGAGCTGAGAGCCTCCAGGGCGGCTTCCAGGGTCTCCAGCAGCTTGCGGTCCGACGCCTCCACCAGTCCGACGTCCGCCTTGGCCTCGTCGACGGCCTGGCGGGTCAGTTCACCCATGATTCCGTCGATCGGGCCGGGGCTGTAGCCGAGCTGGGTCAGTGCACCCTGCAAGTCGGCCACCTCGTTGCCGTCGAGCGGCCGATCCTCCTCCAATCCACTCCCGGGACCGGCCGGATCGTCCACCTCCAGGGGCGCCCGGGCCACGATGGCGCCGTCGTCGCCGAATACAGCGTCGTCCAGGATGGGAACGGCCCAGTTCAGCATTCCCCAGAAGACGAGCAGCAGCACGATCAGTAGGAACGTGCCCTGAAGGTGGGTGCGCATCGCGGTTTCCGGCGCCAGCCCCTCGCTGGTCACCTAGTTGAAGGCCCGCCTGCGCAGTCGTTCCCGGATCTTGGTGCACTCCGGGCAGACCGGGTACCGGGACGGGTCCCGGCTGGGAACCCAGACCTTCCCGCACAGAGCCCGTACCGGCGTGCCCTCGACGTAGGCCCGGTTGGCGTCGGCCCGGCGGGTGTAGTGGG
>VXNG01000111.1 GCA_009840695.1 Acidimicrobiaceae bacterium | reverse complement strand
GGGTGACGTTCGGCTACCTGTTCACGCTGTACTTCATCCTCGGCGGGGCCGAGACGATGATGTCGCCGCTGTTCCCCCTGGTGGAGCCCGACCTGAACATCACCGAGAGCAACCTGGCCGCCATCCTGGCCTCGGTGTCCGCGGGCATCGCCACGTTCAACATTCTCGGCGGCATCAGCAGCCGCTGGCTCACCGACCGGTCGATGGTCCGGGCTTCAGCAATGGCCCTGGCGGCAGGAATGGCGCTGTCGGCCGTGGCCCAGACCTTCTGGGTTCTGCTCATAGGCCAAACGCTGCTGGGAGTGGCCTTCGGGATCTACTTCCCGCCCGGTCTGGCCAGCGTGGCCCGGCTGTACCGGGGCGCGGAGGGCAAGGCCATCGCGGTGTGGGGCCAGGCGTACTCGTTCGGTCTGGCCGCGGCCGCGCTGAGCGTGTTCGCCGGGGAGGGCTGGCGCTGGGTGTTCGTCGGTTGCGCCGTTCCCCCGCTGCTGGCCATCGTCTACGTGCCCCGGTGGGTGGAGGCCGACCGGGGTCCGGCACCGGTGCCGTGGCTGGCCCAGCTCGTCCAGAACGCTCGCAAGCGGACCTACCGGTTGGCCTTCTGGGCCAGCTTCGGCGGGGTGTCCATGCACTTCGTGGTGATCGGCTTCTCGCCAGCATTCTTCGATTCCCAGGGTGTGAACCTGTGGCTGGTCGGCGTGCTCCTGGCGGCGGGCCGGATCCTGTCGGCCCCGGTCAAGCTGGTGGGCGGCGCGCTGTACGACCGGCGGGGCGGACCGTGGACGGCCCGGATGATGATGGTGAGCACCACGGCGCTGGGACTGCCGATGCTGTTGCTGCCGGCCGAGGCCGGCGTGTGGCTGCTGGTGCCGTTTGTGGGTATGGCGGTGTCGGTGCTGCCGGTGGCCAACGCCATGCTGGTGGCTGCGCTGCCGCCGCAGTCGGGCTGGGGGATCGGGACCTTCCGGGCCGCACTGCTGGGCTCGGCCGCACTGCTGTCGGCGATCGTCAGCGGCCTGCTGAGCCTGGGAGTACCCCTGTTCGCGCTGATGCTGATCTCGCTGGCCCTGCCCGCCCTGGTGGCTGCAGCCATGCACCGGGCCACGACACTGGCCGCTCCCGAGGCGCTGTGAGTGGCGTCTAGACGGCGGGGACCGGGCAGGCGGTGAGCTTGTAGGTGTTGAGGCGCTTGCGCAGGGTGTAGAGCAGCAGGGCCACCGCCAGCAGGCCCACGGAGGGCTGCACCGGCGCCCACCACGACAGCGCTCCGCCCACACCGACCAGGGCGACCACCGCTTGGTTGCACACCGGGCAGCCCACGGCCAGGAACGACACGAACCCGCCCCAGATGGTCCTTGTGCCTTGGCGCTCGGTGACCGCAGCTAACTCGCTGGATCTGGCCGGGGCGGGACGGATGGCGAAGATCAGCCCGATAAGCGCCGATGTGACCGCCAGAATCACGTAGTCGATCCAGCGCACCGCGACGGGTCGGCCGAACACGGGAGTGTCGATCAGGTCCGATGGCACCGCGATGAGCACTGCGGCAATGACCGCGAACAGCAGGGCCCGCGGCCACGTGGCTCCGGGCAGCGCCAGCAGATCCTTGACCATGGTTGGATCAGGTGACCTTGTCGATGACCCGGAAGGCGTAGTCGCGCTGCGCATCGCCCAGCGTGGCTCGCACCCGGTATCCGCCGGGCTTGGGAAAGTGGACGATGCCGGTCACCACCAGAGGCGAGCGGCTGTCGGTGCCGGGAACCTTGCCCGGCGGGCGGCCGACCTCGATGTTGGCGGTGGCCTCCATCAGCTTGCTGAGGCCGTCCTCGTCCTCGACGCGGATCACTACCTGGTGGCGCTGGTTGTGCTCCATCCACGGGACCAGCACCGAGAGCGCGATGGCGAAGTGCTGGGGCCGCGGCTTCTTGCCCTCCTTGTAGGACCGGGTCACCGTGTCCCAGCCCGCGCCCATCAGGTACAGCAGCCCGTTCTGAACCTCGGCGTGATTGGCCAGCGTCAGCAGCTCGATCTGGGCCACAGGCGGCAGTCTAAGTTGGGATCACATCTCGTGATCGGCCTGTTTGAGAGCGCCCATGCCCGATGCGTCCCGGATGACGATCGGCGCGCCCGCATACATCGAGAGGCAGGCCGCGTCGACGATGGTCTTGCCGTCTTCGTGGGGGCATGGCACGAGCACAGGCGCGTGCCTGCTCGGCGCGTAGCGCTCGGTCAAGTATCGATTCTGCGCGGCCACCGATTCCTCGCTGTGCATCAAGGCTTCCGGCGGCCCCGTCTCGCTCAAGGTGAACGCCACAAGCAGAACGTCCTCAGGAACGGACACGGACTTCGGGGAGCCCTCAGCGCGGTGGTGGATATGCACAGCCGTCCCTTCGGCCAGAGCCACCGAGACTCCCGGTGTACGGGAAGCGGCTTCCAGGACGGCTGGGGCAGGCATGTCCTCGGAGCTCTGAGCCGCCGAAATGACCATCGCAGGCTCGACCCTCTCGAAGACGTGCAGCCAGTCCTGAGCCGTGGCGGCGACCGGCAGCCTCGCCGGGATGTGGCCCGCACGCAGCACGGCCAGGAACATCACCAGCCAGGCGGCCGAGTCGGGCAGGTGCACTACCACCACACGCTTGCCGGAGCCCACAGCCGAACGGATCTCGCCGGCGGCAAGGCCGGCCGCAAGCCAAAGCTCGGCCCGGACCACGGTCTCGGCGCCTTCGGCGACGGCGAGCGCCTCGGGCTCCTCGATGACGTGCAACTCGAACCGGTCAACCAGCCGCGGCGCGGTCCGGTCTCCGCGGGAGCGATCGCGCCCCGCCGTCGAGTCACCGACCGGACGAGCCGCACCGGCCGGATAAGCCGAACCAACGGTCATGATCGTCCCTCCACCATGATGTCCCAGCGGTGCCAGCGAGTGTGAAGGAACTTATCTATCCGACCGCAATGTTCAATTCAACACACACAACTGATCTAAGTGCATCTAGCGAAGGCACCGCTCCAAGAGAGTGAACGCGGCGCTAGTTGTCGCCGGACGGGGCGAGACCCAAGCGTTCAGCCAGTCCGATGCGCTGGAGCTTGCCGGTAGCGCCCTTGGGCAGTTCGTCGAGCACCAGGATCCTCCGGGGAACCTTGAATGCGGCGAGCGACTGCGCCAGGAACCGGCGAAGCTCCCGCTCGTCGACGGGGCTCCCGCCGGCGGCCACGACCGCGGCGGCCACCTCCTCGCCCAACTTGGGATGCGGCATGGCGAACGTGACCGCCTGGGCCACCGCCGGGTGGTCCAGCAGGGCCTCGTCCACCTCCAACGGGGAGATCTTCTCGCCGCCGCGGTTGATCTGCTCCTTGAGGCGGCCGGTGAGGAACAGGTAG
>VXNG01000239.1 GCA_009840695.1 Acidimicrobiaceae bacterium | reverse complement strand
CCATGGTCACCGCCCGCAGGACCGACGGCTCGAAGCGGGTCAGCACCGCGAACACACCCAGCAGCGCCAGCAGCACGATCAGCCGGACACCCGGACGGGCCCGGGTCACCAGCGGCGAGGCCAGTGCCAGCACGAAGGCGACGTTCTGTCCCGAGACCACCAGCAGATGGCCCAGGCCCGCGGCCCGGAAGTCGTCGTAGAGGCGGGGGGACTGGCTGCGGTCGTCGCCGTAGACCATCCCCGCGAACATGGCTCGGCTGTCGTCGGGCAGGCTGCGAGCCCCTGAGTCCAGCAGCCGTCTCACCCGGTTGGTGAACCCGGCCAGCGGGGCGGCCTCGGCCCGATCATCGACGGCGTCGACATTCAGCGTGGCCGCGACATGCCGCCAACGGTGCCAGTCGCTGGTGGCGGATCGAGCCGTTCCCAGGACGCGCACGCGCTCGCCAGCCAGCAGGTCATCGAGCCGCGCGGCCACCGCTCCGTACGCCCTGGCCTCCAGCCTGGCGTGGCCGTGGCGGACCGTGACCCGCACCCCGTTCGTGCCCAGCGGCCGGGGATCGTCCAGCAGCCTGACCCACCCCTCGACGGGTCCTGAGGGCGCATCGACGAGACCGTCCACCGCCCTTGAGCCGAAGAACCCGGCGAGGGCCGCGACGGCAACCAGCGCGAGCAGGGGGCTCGGCCTCCAAAGGCAAGCCGCAGCCAGCAACAAGACCACCGCGAGCGGGACTCCGACCAGCAGCCACGCCCCCGTCACGGCACCGGCCGCGGCCGCGTAGGGCATCACCGGCCCGCCCCAGCGCCGGCGCAACTGCTCAGCACTCACACGCCGTCCGCCGTGAGCAGGCCTACCGAGCAGATCGGCGGTCACGAGCCGCCCACCGCCACCGGAGAACCTCCGTGGCTCCGCGCCAGCCGACTGTCACCGCCACCGCCGGATCTCGTGGCGGGCGTTCACGGGCCGCCCACCGTCGCCAAAGGCCGAATCTGTTCGAGCTTGGTCGGACCGATGCCAGAGACCTCGACCAGTTCGTCGACCGTGGCGAAGGGACCCGAGCGTCGACGGTGCTCGACTATGGCGCCGGCCAGCGCCGGACCGATGCCCGGCAGCTCTTCCAGCGCGACCGCGTCCGCGGTGTTGACGTTCAGCCGTGCGCCCGCCCGGCCGCCGCCTGCTCCGACGCGGCCGGCGTCACTCGTTCCTGCGGTGAGCGGCACAACCTCGGGTCCCGCCCCTTCGCCCACTGCCGGTACCCAGAGGCGCGAGCCGTCGCTCAGCGGCTCGGCCAGATTGAGCCGCATCCGGTCCGCGTCGGCCGTGAGACCTCCCGCCGCCTCCACCGCGTCGGCGATCCGGCTGGCGGCGGGGAGCTCGTGCAGGCCGGGCCGGGCTACGGCCCCGACGACGTCCACCACGATCCGGGCCGGGTCCGGCACCGACAACGGAGCCGGAATTGGGATCTCCACCGAACCGGCCATGGGAAGGATCTCGGCCGGGTCCGGGCCCGAGGGTGCGCGGAGCGCCCACCAACCCCCCACTGCGGCCGCGGCCACCGCGAACACGCCGAGAACCACCGTCACCGGCGACACGCCCAGACGGTCGGCCAGAGCCCCCGGAGACGGCACAGCGAGCCGGCGACCGCGGTCGCCGACGGGTGGCGTGCCCATTGCGTGTCCTTCGCGCCGCCTGCAATCAGGCCGACACAACAGAGGCGGCCGGCTAGCCGCCAGTGAGAATAGCGCTCCTCAATTCAGACCAGCACAGGGGCGCCCGCGGCACCTGCCCATCGCATTCTTGATGCAGTTGTGCGCCTCACAGCGGTACAACTACATCAAGAACCATCGGCCCCGCAGGCAGCCATCCAGGCGCGCGGCCCCTTCAGAACAGTGCGGTCGAGAGCCGCTTGCGCCAGGCGGAGGTCCGGGGATCGTCGGGCCCGAGCACCTCCAGCAGATCGACGAAACGCTGGCGGGCCTCCTCGTCGGCCTTGACGGTGGCCAGCAGCCCGGCCAGCTCGGCCTCGATGTCCGACGCCCCACCGGCAGGAGCATCACCCGAGTCCTGCACCCGTGCCAGAGCCGTCAATCGGCGGGTCTCCGGCGTCTCCGGGACCCGTTCCAGCAGTTCAGCCGCCTCGACGGTGCGGCCGTCGTCGATGAGCAGCGCGGCCAGCGCCGTCACCGCGGCCGCATTGTCCGACTCGAGTTCGAGGGCAGCCCTCAGGGAGGCCTCGTCGCCCACGGTGATCAGCCTCTCGATCTCGGTCATCTCCGGCGTCGGCAGCAGCCGCTGCACGAACTCGCGCACCGCGGCCTCGCCCTGGGCGCCGAGGAAGCCGTCGGCTACCTGGCCGTCCACCATGGCGTAGACGGCCGGGATCGACTGGACACGGAAGGCCTGGGCGACCCCTGGGTTCTTCTCGATGTCAACCTTGGCCAACTCGACAGCGCCGTTGGTCTCGGCCACCACCTTCTCGAGCAGAGGCGTTAGCTGCCGGCACGGCTCACACCAGGAGGCCCACAGGTCCACGATCACCGGCACGGTCCGGGACCGGTCCACCACTTGGGCCTGGAACGTGGCATCGGTAACGTCGGCCATCGCCATCGCAACGTATCGCCACGGCGACGGATTCATCCAACCCCTCTTGGAGACAGACATGAAGATCGACGCCTGGATCGGCCTTCCTGAGGCGTCCAGCAGCCACGAACTGGCCAGCATCGGCACCCGGGCCCGGATGATGGAGCAGGACGGCTACAGCGGGCTGCTGTCGGCTGAGACCAGCCACGACCCGTTCCTGCCCCTCGCGCTGGCCGCCACCGACACCGAGCGCATCGAGCTGATGACCGCCATCGCGGTGGGATTTGCCCGCAACCCGATGGTGCTGGCCCACACCGCCTGGGACCTACAGGCCCTCTCCGGGGGACGGTTCCTGCTCGGGCTGGGCAGCCAGATCCAGGCCCACATCACCAAGCGCTTCTCCATGCCGTGGTCGCGGCCCGCGGCCCGCATGGAGGAAATGATCACCGCCATCCGGGCCATCTGGGAGTCTTGGCAGACCGGCGAGCGCCTCAACTTCCGGGGCGAGTTCTACCGCCACACACTGATGACGCCCATGTTCAGTCCCGGCCCCATCGACGTGGCGCCCCCACCCATCCTGATCTCGGCGGTGGGGCCGCTGATGACCAGGGTGGCGGGCCGGGCCGCGGACGGGCTGGTGTGCCACGCCTTCCAGACCGCGGAGTACCTGCGCGATGTGACGATGCCCAACGTGTACGCCGGGCTGGCTGATGCAGGCCGTGAGCGGTCCGACTTCCAGATATCGATGCCGGTGTTCGTGGTGTCCGGATTCCGCGAGGAGGAGATCGCCGCCCAGGC
>VXNG01000190.1 GCA_009840695.1 Acidimicrobiaceae bacterium | reverse complement strand
GTCGTACTGCCCGCTGTGCAACTCCGCGGTCGCCTACGACCGGCGGGTAGGGGACCGCATTCTCGACTTCGGCACGTCCGGCGCGCTGTTGAACTCTTCGCTGGTCATGTACGACCGCCAGACCGAGAGTCTGTGGTCGCACTACACCGGCCAGGCGGTGGCCGGCCATCTCGTCGGCGCCGAACTCGACTTGATCCCGGTGCAGACCGTGTCGTTCGAGGCGTTCCTGGCATCGCACCCCGATGGTCGTGTGCTCAGCCTCGACACCGGCCATTTTCGTCAGTACGGGCAGAACCCCTACGAGTTCTACGACTCCAACAACCGTCCCTTCCTGTTCAGCGGCCCCACCGATGACCGGCTCGAACCGATCACCAGGGTGGTTGCCCTGCGAGAGGGCGCGGCGGGAGCGGTCATCCCCAACGATCTGCTGGCCGAGCGCCGGGTCGTGCCGTTCACCTTCGCCGGCCGCGAGCTGGTGGCCCTCTTCGAGCCGGGCACGGCCAGCGCTCTCGACACCTCCCTGATCGCCGACGGTCGCGACGTGGGCGCCACCGGCGTGTTCGAGCGCTCGGTCGGCGGCCGGCTGCTGGACTTGTCGGTGGCCGACGGCGGCGGCTTCATCGATGCGGCCAGCGGAGTGGTCTACGACATCCTGGGCCGGCCGTCGGGCTCAGGCGGCACCGACGCGCTGGAGCCCGTCGAGCATCTCGACACGTTCTGGTTCGCGGCGGCCGCGTTCTATCCCGACGCCCAAATCATCGGGCAGTAGTGTGAACCGCATGTCCGAGACGCTCGCAGACACCTTCACCGTGGGCTGGACGGCAATGGCCGACGGCACAGCTGAGGATTACGACCAGCTATCGAAGATCTTCGAAGGCCACGCCGGTGACACGCTCGTGCCGCACCTGCTGTCGGTGATGGGGCTGCTCGAGGGGCCCACGCTGGGGTACCAGATCGACCGGGCCCGACACTGCCGCCAGTCGGCCACGCGGGCGCTGCGCAACGGCGAGTCCTCGGAGTTCGTGGCGGCCGCACTGCTGCACGACATCGGCGACGTGCTGGCACCCGACAACCACAGCGCGGTGGCGGCCGCCATCCTCGCCCCTTATGTGAGTTCCGAGACGGAGTGGGTGGTGCGCCACCACGGGCTGTTCCAGGGCTACTACTACTTCCACCATCTCGGCGGTGACCGCCACGCCCGGGAGCGCTACGCAGAATCGCCGCACTACGAGCGTTGCATCGACTTCTGCGCGTCGTACGACCAGAACTGCTTCGACCCCCACTACGACGACCTCCCGATGGAGGACTTCGTGCCTCTGCTGGACGAGGTCTTCTCCCGGCCGCCTCAGTACACGGCCTAGGCAGCGCCGAACGTGCGCGGGTGCCGGTAGGAGGCGCCGACGATACGGCCGTCGCTCACTTCCAGCTCCCAGATCGACCCCTTCTTGCACCTGCCCAGCTCAGGGATGTCCAGCCCGTACTGGGCCAGCACCCACAGCAGGCCGGGGATCACGTCGCCGTGGCTGCAGAGCACAGAGTCGCCTTCGGCAGAGGCCAGCGAACGGAGCAGGTCAAAGGCAACGCCCACGAACGTTCCTTCGGCTAGCTCGTCGGCCGTCTCTACGGGCAGCCCCAGCGCCCGCCCCAGCGGCACTACCGTGTCGACGCAGCGCACCGCCGGGCTCGACAGGATCCGTTGCACCGGGCACGTGGCCAGGGTGGCGCCGATGGCCTCGGCCTGCATCTGCCCGAAGTCGTCGAGCGGCCGATGGAAGTCGTCACCCGTCCAGGCCATCCGGCTGCCCGCGTCGGCATGGCGCACAAGGTGCAGCATCGATCCGCGCCCTACTGCGAGTGGGAGCAGGTGAGCGTCCAGAACACGCCGGTAGCCTACGGCCGTGGCCGTCACGGAAGCGGAGGTGATCGAGGCCCTCCGACCGGTGGAGGACCCTGAGCTGCACCGCAGCATCGTCGACCTCGGCATGTACCGGGGCGCCACCATCGACGGCGGCCACGCCGACGTGCGCATCGCGCTCACCGTTGCGGGCTGCCCACTGCGCAGCGAGATCCAGAGCCGCGTGACCGACGCGCTGCTCGCGCTCGAGGGTGTGGCCGCGGTGACCCTGGACTTCACCGTAATGACTGACGCCGAGCGGGCCGAGTTGCGCACGAAGCTTCACGGCACTCCGTCCTCCACCGCCGGATCTGCCCCTGCCCACGGTCACGCCGAGGGTCGGGCCATACCGTTCGCCGAGCCCGGCAACGCCACCCGCACGCTGCTGATCGCTTCCGGCAAGGGCGGGGTGGGCAAGTCGTCCGTCACCGCCAACCTGGCCATCGCCCTCGCCGCGCAGGGCCACTCCACCGCGGTCGTGGACGCCGACGTCTGGGGGTTCTCGATACCGAGGATGCTGGGCGTGGACCGCGCCCCGGTGGTAATCGACGACATGATCGTTCCTCCCGAGGTGCACGGTGTGCGCTGCATCTCCATGGGCTTCTTCGCCCAGGAGGACCAGCCGGTGATCTGGAGGGGGCCCATGTTGCACAAGGCCCTCGAGCAGTTCCTCACCGACGTGTTCTGGGACGATCCCGACTTCCTGCTGGTCGACCTGCCCCCCGGCACCGGCGACATCTCCCTGTCGCTGGCCCAGTTCCTTCCCCGGGCCGAGGCCTACGTGGTGACCACACCCAACCCCGCGGCCCAGAAGGTGGCGCAGCGCTCGGCGTTCATGTTCTCCAAGGTGAACATCACGGTGCGGGGCGTCATCGAGAACATGTCGTGGTTCACCGGCGACGACGGCAAGCGCTACCGCCTCTTCGGCGCGGGCGGCGGGGCGGAACTGGCCCGCACGCTCGACGTTGAGCTCATCGGTCAGGTGCCCATGACGATCCCGCTGCGCGAGGGCAGCGATCACGGCAGGCCCATAATGGCTGTGGACCCCGGTTCTGAGGCGTCGGCGGTCTTCGCCGCCATGGCGTCGTGGATCGAAGCCCACGGCCCCACCAAACGAACCCACCCCGAACTGAAGATCGTCTGAGAGGCCGAGCGAATAGGAGAACAGAGTGGAGCTTCGTATCGGCATCGCCGACAACCCCCAGCCCATCACCGTGACCCTCGCCGACGGCGCCGACCGCGAGAACATCAAGGCGTCGGTTGAGGCCGCTCTGCGGGGCGAGGCTCCGGTCCTGTGGTTGACCGACGACAAGGGTCGGGAGATCGCGGTGGCCGCGTCGCGCGTCACCCATGTGGAAATGGGTCCACCCGGCTCCAACCCCATCGGGTTCGGCTGAGAGGCCGAGCGGAGGGCGTACGCGATGGTCGGCCTCGCGGAGCTGGCCCGGGCCGGCACCGCGCTCGACGAGCGCTCCATCGATCACCTGCACCGGC
>VXNG01000107.1 GCA_009840695.1 Acidimicrobiaceae bacterium | reverse complement strand
TGGCGGCCATGGCCGCGGGGGAGTTCCGGGCGACGATCTCGCCCAGCTCCTGGCCCCGCTCGCGTAGCCGTTCGGGCGGATCGACGATCTCAGAGATCATGCCGAGCTCGTAGGCCCGCTCGGCCCCCATGCGCTCGTACTTGCCCATGAAGGCCATGCGCATCACCGCCTCGACCGGCATCTTCTTCATGAGGCCTATGGCCTCGATGGCTACCACCTGGCCCACCGACGTGTGCGGATCGAAGAACTGGGCGTCGCTGGCGGCGACGACGATGTCGGAGTCGGCCACCCAGTGGAAACCGCCACCACAGCAGATGCCGTTCACCGCGGTGATGACCGGCTTCCACACGCCCTGGTGCCAGGACGTGAAGTGGACGTCGAAGTCCTCCATCGACCGGCGGTACCGCTCCATCCCCATCCCGTCGGACGCGACCTCGCCGACGTCCACCCCGGTCTGGAAGTCGCGGCCATTGCCGGTGTGGACGATGACCCGCACCGCCGGGTCCTGGTCGAGCTCGGTCCAAGCTTCGGCGAACTCGTCCCGCATGGCGCTGTTCATGGCGTTGCGCACCTCGGGCCGGTCGTTGATCAGCCATCCCACCGGACCGTGGCGCTCGACGATCAAGTGCTCGTAGCTCATCGGGGGACGTCCTCCCAGTTGGACCCGTGGTACGGGTCGGGCTCGCGGGGCAGACCCAGAACCTTCTCGCCGATCACATTCTTGTTCACCTCGGTGGTGCCGGCCTCGATGGTGTTCGCCCGGCTGCGGAACATGCCGGAGACCTCGAAAGGCAGCGCCTCGGACCAGGTGGCCGCATCCGGATAGGCCATGGCGGCCGCACCCAGCATGTCGGTGGCCAGCATCTGGATCGCCTGGTTGAGCGTGCCCTGGTGCACTTTGCCTACGGACGCGGCCGGTCCCGGCGTGCCGCCTGCCTTGACTGTGGCCCGTACCCTGTCGTTGGTCCATTCCCGGATGCGCTCCTCGCTGTAGAGGCGCACCAGCCGGTCGCGGGTTACCGCGTCGATACCCCGGTCGCGAGCTATGCCGAGCAGCCGCCCGGTGCCGCTTCCCCCGATCCGGTCAACGCCCCCCGAGCCGGAGCCGGCCACCATCTGGCGCTCTCCCGCGAGGGTTGCGCCCGCCACCCGCCAGCCGTCGCCCTCGGGTCCGACCCGATGGAAGTCCGGTACCCGCACCTCGTCCAGCCACACCTCGTTGAAGTCGACCTCGCCGCCCATGTGGCGCAGTTCACGAACCTCCACGCCGGGGCTGCGCAGGTCGACCAGGAAGTAGGTGATGCCCCTGCGCTTGGGCACTGAGGGGTCGCTGCGGGCGAGGCAGATCGCGAACTCCGAGCGGTGGGCCCAGGTGCTCCACACCTTCTGACCGGTGAGGACCCACTCGTCGCCGTCCTGCTCGGCCCGCATCGCCAGCGACGCGAGGTCCGATCCCGCGCCCGGCTCGCTGAACATCTGGCACCACCGCTCGACGTTGGCCACCATCGGCGGCAGGAACCTGAGCCGCTGCTTCTCTGAGCCGTGAGCGAACAGCGCAGGCGCCGTGTTGTGAAGCCCGAGAGGGTTGAGCCGCCCGAGGTTGAACGGGGCCAGCCGTTCCTCGGCGAGACGAGCCTGCCTCGGCGAGAGGTCGAGACCGCCGTAGGCGACCGGCCAGGTGGCGACCACGAGCCCCGAGGCCGCGAAGGCCGGGTACCACCCGGCGTACTCGTCGCGGCTGCGGATCGCTCGAATCGCTTGGCGGCCGTTGACAGCAGCCCTGCGCCACTCATCGGGCACTGCGGCTTCGATCCACGCGTCTACGGCCGCGACCAGTTCGGCGTCTCCAGTGTCGGGCCCGACCGCGAGCCGTCTGGCTGTGTCCACTCTGCCTCCCCCGATCGGCGCGTCCCCGGGGGAGGGTAGGCCGGGTTGCTCAGCCCCGGATGGCCAGGCCGGACTCCAGGTCGAAGAAGTGGGCGTTCTCCACGGTGACGGCCACTTCGATGGTGTCGCCTGAGCGCACCGCCGTGGTGGGGTTGAACCGGGCGTGCACCCGCGTCGAGGAAGTCTCAGCTGCGCTGACCTCCTCGTCGCTGAGTTCAAGGGCCTCCTTGGAGATGACTGGCTTGGCGTCCAAATCGAAGTAGGCGATGATCTCGAAGCCGAGGGCCTCGGTGTGCAGCACGGACGCCCGCATCCGCTGATCGGCGGGATGATCCGAGACGATCGAGGCGTCCTCGAGGTCCTTGGGCCGGAGCCCCGCAGCCACCTTCCTTCCGATATGGCCTTCCAGGGCCGGCCTGCGCTGCAGCACCTCGTCCGGCACAGCCAGGGACTGGCTCCCGAGCGCCAGCTTCAAGCCCTGGCCGTTGCGGGTCAGCTCGCCTTCCATGATGTTCATGGAGGGAGACCCGATGAAGGCGGCCACGAAGATGTTGTCGGGCTCGTTGAACAGCGTCATCGGGTTGTCGACCTGCTGCAGCACTCCGGCGCTGATGACGGCCACCCGGTCGGCCATGGTCATGGCCTCGACCTGGTCGTGAGTGACGTAGAAGGTGGTGATGCCCACCTCACGCTGGAGAGCGGTTATCTCGGCCCGCATCTGCACCCTCAGCTTGGCGTCGAGGTTCGACAGGGGCTCGTCGAGCAGGAACACCCGGGGCCGGCGCACGATGGCGCGTCCCATTGCCACCCGCTGGCGCTGGCCGCCGGAGAGATGGGCGGGGCGCTTGTCGAGCTGGGTCTCCAGCTCCAGGATGCGGGCCACCTCGCCGACCCTCTCCTTGATCTCGGCGCGGGGACGCCGGGCCAGCTTGAGCGAGAAGGCGATGTTGTCGTAGACGCTCATGTGCGGGTAGAGCGCGTAGTTCTGGAAGACCATGGCTATGTCGCGGTCCTTGGGCGGCAGCGCGTTGACCACCCGCTCGCCGATCTTCAGGGTCCCGGAGGTGATGTCCTCCAGCCCGGCGATCATCCGGAGCGTGGTGGACTTGCCGCACCCCGATGGGCCCACCATCACCAGGAACTCGGCCTCGTTGATCTCGAGGTTGAGATCCGTCACCGCCCGGAACCCGTTGTCGTACTCCTTGTTCACCTCTTCCAGAACGACATCGGCCACCGGACACTCTCCCGGATACTCGTAAACGCTTGCAACGGCACGATAACACCAACCCGACCGGCCGGGCACCGGCAACAGCCCGGCGTCACGCCACCGCCCGCTCGGCTGGTCGCGAGTTCGTCTCCGGTATGGGGTAGCTTCGGGGCATGAACATTCCTGCCGACTTGCGCTACTCCACCGACCACGAGTGGGCGGTAGTCGACGGGGACGTTGCCCGCATCGGCATCACCGACTACGCGCAGGACGCCCTCGGCGATGTCGTCTACGTG
>VXNG01000041.1 GCA_009840695.1 Acidimicrobiaceae bacterium | reverse complement strand
TTCCCCGATCCACCACCTCGGCGGCTTCGACGCCCCGATGATCGTGCTGCAGGGCGACGAGGACGAGATCGTGCCGCCCGCCCAGGCCGAGATGATCGTTGAGGCGCTCAAGGCAAAGGGCGTGCCGGTGGCCTATCTGCTGTTCGAAGGCGAACAGCACGGCTTCCGGAGCGCCGACAACATCGTCGCCGCACTGGAGGCTGAGCTCGCTTTCTTCGGCAAGATCCTCGGCTTCACCCCTGCCGACCGCCTCCCCGACCTGCGGATTCTCGGCCTCTAGCCGGAATCGGCAGTTTGCTGCGCTACGACTCTTCTTCGGTCTTGTCGTCCGGCTCGTCGCCGTCGCCTGGGTCGTCACCGTCGGCTTCGGCTTCGGCAGTGCCGGCCTCGTCCACCGGTTGGCCGTTCTGGGCGGCGGTCTCGGCGATGGTGGGCCATGACGACTCGTCGGCCTGGGACCGCCGCCGCTGCAGGATCAAGCGGCCCACGCCGACGACCGCGCCCGCGACCGCGCCGATTTTCACCAGACGAATGGCCCGAGTCAGCAAGCGAGGCATGTCGGCAGCCTAGCGACCCGCCTGCTGGATGCTCCCGGTTGCTAGAGCTCCAGAGCGGCCAGCCTTGCCAGGGTCTGGAGGTCGTTGACATGGAGCCGGGCAGGGGCCTGGCCGTCGAAGTAGCCCCAGCCCCTGAAGCCCAGCGTCCACAACTCCTCGTCGATAACGATGCTCCGCACTATCACGTTGGGCGAGTCGCTGAGCCAGCAGATCGAAATGGCCTCGTCGTCTCGGAGCAGACCGAGCCTCTCGGCTTCGTCCCTGAGGAACGGCTCTTCGTAGCACTCGAAGCCGGTCATTCCGGCCTCGCCGGGCTGGCAGGCAAGCACCGCGGTGCCGTAGTCGTCGACAATCATGTACTCGAGTTCGGAGGTGAAGTCCTCCATGCTGGTTGAGGGCAGATCTGCCGGGGTGAGCTCGCGGCAGTCGGTCCGGCCGGGCTCGGTGCCCGCGATCTCGTGGTCGACCCGGCCCACTTCGGTGATGGTGCCGTCGGTTACCCGAAGTACCACCGCACCGGACCACTCGTTCCACACCGTGACCGGTATGACCGCCATTTCCTCAGGAGCCCACCACAGGAAGGCCCGGTGGTCCCAGCCGACGTCGTTCCAACCGTCGGGGGCGGTCCACACCGCCACCTCGCGGGGCGCGGTCAGGTCGCTCACATCGAACAGCGACACCTTGGCCCCGGTGACACGGCCCTCGGGGTCGGCGTCGGAGCCCACGCCCAGCACCAGCGTGTCGCTGATGGGGTGCAGGTAGCTCGAGAAGCCGGGGATCTTGAGCTCGCCCAGGATCCGCGGGTTGGTCGGGTCGGACAGGTCGATGGTGTAGAAGGGATCGATCTGGCGGAACGTCACCACGTAGCCCACATCGCCCACGAAGCGCACCGACTGGACGTGCTCGCCCCGGCCGATGTCGCCCACGCTGCCGACCTCCACCAGGACGTCGCCGTCGGTGCTCAGCACCCGTACCTGGCTCTCGGAGTCGTCGCCCTGCAGATCGACAACGGTGGTGACGACCCGCAGGTAGCCGTTGTGCTCTGAGAGCGAGAACTGATTGCGGATCAGCCCCAGGACCTCGCCGGATGACTCGTAGGTTGCCTCAGCATCGGAGATGTCAAAACGGTGGATGTTGGTGCGGCGTTGGAGCCAGGCGTCCTGTCGTTGGTCCTCGTCATCCAGGATGTCGGGGTCTACCCAGCGGGTGGTGGCCACGTACAGCGACCCGGTCGACGCGTAGACGGTGTCGCCGGGCACCATCACCGCGGTGGACTGCGCCGGGTCGAAGTCGCCGCTGATGGGCACGCTGATCACGGTGGTGACCCCGAAGCCTGAGAACACCGACGGGGCGTGCACGTCGTCGCAGGGAACCATCAGCGATCCCGTAGAGCTGTCGGCCGATCCGAGCGTGTAGTGGGGCAGCCAGTCGTCGAGGGTCGAGTTGAGGACCGCGGCCCTGTTGGCCGTCTCGGCTACGTCGGTGGCGGACTCGTTCTGGGGGAACACGAACGGGAAGTTCCACTGGGGGTCGTAGCGCATGATCACCCGGGCCGTGCCGCCGACGCTGCGGGCGCTGATGTAGTTGCCCTGCACATTGAGCGTCTCGATGATCCGGGGCGCGTCCCCGCTCACATCGATGCGCTGGAGCACGGTCTCGGAGCCGTCGCCCGACTCGCTGTGGGAGCGGGTGATCAGCAGCAGGCCGTCGCCGTCGATGAACAGTTCCCGCGCCCAGCCCGCGGCCACCGTCACCGAGCCGACTGGGCCGCGGCGGGCTGCGTCGACCACCACCAATTGACCTGACGACAGCGTGAAGATCCGGCGGCCGTCGGTCTTGACGATGTCGGCCTCGTCCACCCCGACCTCCTGGACGTTGGTGCCCGAGAAGTCCACGCCCTCGACGGGTGCCTGAGCCGCACTCGGAGCCGCGGGCTCGGCCGCGGCCGATTCGGCCATGGCCATGTCTGCATCGTCCATGCCATCGTCCATGCCGCGGCGCGCGCCCACCGGGCCAAACCAGCCGCCCTGGTCGAAGCCCCACGGCCCGACCCGGGCCGAGTACTCCGTGTGCAGGTAGTCGAGCAGCGTGTCGCAGTCGTCAAACTGCACCAGGCCCGCGGTCAAGACCACATCGTCGGGTCCGAGCTCGATCACCGTTCCCGCGCCGTCGGTCCCGGGCGTGTCGGTGCCTGCCCCGCCGTCGACGTCGGTGCCGGTCGAAGGCTCGGCGGAACCGGAGATCCCTGGCCCTCCCCGGGAGCTGTCGCCGCCGCAGGAAGCGGCTACGAGCAGGAAGCTGAAGGCGAGGATGAGTGTCTTGCGCATACAGGCGTGGCCTTTCGTCGCGCGCACCCGTCGGAGCGGGTTCGATTTCGAGGGTTACGACGTTCCTGCTTGTGCCGCGGTTCCCGAGACGCTCCCATTCCTGCGGGCGTCTCGGACATGGCGGCCCTTCTACGTGGCCGCAGGCAGCCAGGGGAGGCGTCGTCGCTCGTAGTCGTCGATGGCGTTCGTGTGGCGCAGGGTCAGCCCGATGTCGTCGAGGCCCTCTAGGAATCGCTGCTGGGTGGAAGTCTCCATCGAGAAGGCCGCCTCGAACCCGATGGCCGGTGCCTCCACGGCGAGCCGCTCCACATCGACCGTGATCTCCAGGCCGGGGTCGGCCTGAACCGCGGCCATCAGTTCTGCGGCGGCATCGGCCGGGATCTGGGCCGGGACCAGGCCGTTCTTGGTGCAGTTGTTGCGGAATATGTCTGCGAAGCGCGGGCTGATCACCGCGTCGAAGCCGTACTGCTGGATGGCCCACACCGCGTGCTCCCGCGACGAGCCGGTGC